>DASWTM010000258.1:0-4746 GCA_036402115.1 Chryseosolibacter sp. | reverse complement strand
GAAGGATTGAAGCAGAATGAATATGTTCACGGAGATGACCGCGACCGTTCGTGGTTGAATCGGGCAGGCGATGAAGTGCTGTCATGGCTTGGTGATGACTACGCAACGAGGCGCAGACGACACGATGCTGAAAGTCATCGCGGCAAAGGCCCGAAAAATTTCAAGCGGACTGATGATCGAATTCGCGAGCTGATCAATGATAAATTGACTGATGACTGGCAGGTAGATGCTTCTGATATTGAAGTAGCTGTTCTCAATGGGGAAGTTACGCTTTCCGGATTTGTTGTCGATAGGAATCAGAAACGGAAAGCCGAAGATCTCGCGGAATCAGTTGCTGGTGTAACACATGTCGAGAATCGAATCAAAGTAAACCGGCCCGCCCCACAAGGTAGTTTGCCGATGTGACAGCTCGACTAAGTGGTGATTAAATGTCAGACACTTAAATCACTGAAACCGGTGATGTGAATTACAGGCATTTTGGTAAGATTTGAACTTCACCGTCAGGTATCTGTTCATCGTCTTACTAGCACATTGAGCCTTCACATGCGAATTATTATCTGTGTTCTACTAGTCATCATACTGTCCACATCATCGTTTGCTCAGGATCCTGGTAAACGCGAGTGGATCCGAATCAATCTTCTTGGTTACCGCCCGCATAGCCCGAAGGTTGCCGTGTGGGGATCTGCGACTGATCGGCAGATTGATGAATTCGCCATCGTACAAGTTGGGTCGGGAAAAGTCGTGTATTCTGCAAAAGCAGGCCAAGCGTTCGGAACCTACGGGCCTTTCGTCCAGACCTATCGACTTGACTTCTCAAATTTTAAAAGTCCGGGGAAGTACTTTGTTCAGGCAGGGAACGCAAAGTCACCTGAGTTTTCAATTGGCGAAAATGTATATGAGGGTGTTGCCGACTTTTGTCTGCGCTATATGCGCCAGCAACGGACGGGATATAATCCCTATTTGAAAGATAGCTGTCACACACGTGATGGCTATGTGCTGTATGGCAAGAGCGCGGGAATAAAGGATAGCACACACTTCGATGTGGTGGGGGGCTGGCATGATGCAAGCGACTACCTTCAGTATTCAGCTACGTCAGCAAACGCAACGTATCACCTGCTTGCTGCATATCGCGATTTCCCTCATGTGTTTGCGGATCAGAAACTCGCTAATGGACTTGACGGCAGCAATGGAAGGCCTGACGTGCTGGACGAGGCAAAGTGGGGATTAGAATGGCTGATCAAGATGCATCCTCAGAAAGACATCATGTTTAACCAGATTGCTGATGACCGGGATCACATCTCGATGCGAATTCCAAAAATGGATAGCCAGTATGGCCGGGGTTATGAGAGGCCTGTCTACTTTATTGACGGAGAACCACAGCAACGTGGAAAATTTCTCAACAACACAAAAGGTACTTCGTCCACGGCAGCGAAGTTCAGCAGTGCCTTTGCGCTGGGATCGAAAATATTTTCTCCGATCGATCAATCGTTTAGTCAAACGCTTTCTGATAAATCAACAACCGCTTATGAGTATGCGTTCAAAAAACCTGGCGTCACTCAAACAGTTTCTGTTAAGTCTCCTTACATCTACGCGGAAGACAACTGGGTCGATGACATGGAGCTGGCGGCAGCGTCACGTCAAGAGTTCAAAGACGCGATGGCCTATGCCCGTCAGGAAAAAACAACGCCATGGCTCGGTGCTGACACGGCAAGTCACTACCAGTGGTACCCTTTTATTAACCTGGGACACTTTGAACTTGCAAAACATTTATCTGGCCCGGATCGGGATACCATCGTCAGTTATTACAACCGGGGGATTGAGCTGGTTAATGAGAAGGCGAAGAAAAATGCTTTCAACCAGGGAGTGCCATTCATCTGGTGTAGCAATAACCTGACAACCTCGTTTGCCATTCAGTGTTCCTGGTATAAGCAGCTTACAAGAGATAACAAGTATGAAAAATTGGAGCAAGCGAGTTTCGATTGGTTATTCGGCTGCAATCCGTGGGGAACATCAATGGTCTATGGGTTACCATCCTCGGGCGATACGCCTGTTGATCCACACTCCGCTTTTACACATTTAAAAAATTATCCGATCGATGGTGGACTGGTCGATGGGCCGGTTTATACGAGCATCTATAAAAACCTGATCGGTATTCGTTTGAACGATCCGGATGAATACGCCACGTTCCAAAGCGATCTCGCAGTGTATCACGATGACTACGGGGACTACAGCACGAACGAACCTACCATGGACGGAACTGCATCGCTGATCTATTTGCTTGCCGCGAAGGAAGGCGAACGCCTCGGCAAATTCACTATGGATCAAGGTGTGATTATTCGTGGTGATGTAAGCGAAAAGAATATTGCGTTGGTCTTTACAGGAGATGAATATTTCGAAGGGTTGTCATCGATAACGAAGACCCTTCGCGATCACAACGTAAAGGCTGGATTCTTCTTTACCGGAAATTTATATGCGAATGAGAAAGCAAGAGGACACATCAAGAAGCTTGTTGCCGGTGGGCATTATCTTGGCCCGCATTCCGACAAGCATTTGTTGTACAATGATTGGACACTGCGAGACAGCGTTCTTGTGACAAAAGATTCGCTTGTCAGCGATCTTCGAAGCAATTATAAAAAGATGGCTGCTTTCGGAATACGGCATGAGCAAAAGCTTTTCATCCCACCGTTTGAATGGTGGAACAAGACAACGGCATCGTGGATTAGCAGCGAAGGCGTGCAACCTATTAGCTTTACGCCAGGGATTCCGACAAATGCAGACTATACGTTTCCGGAGATGGGCAACAAGTATAAGTCCAATGAAGCGATCCTGCAGAGATTATTTGAGAAGGAGAGGAATGAGGAGCTGAATGGTACCATCATGTTAATTCATATTGGTACGGATCCAAGAAGGAAAGACAAGCTTTTCAATAGGTTGTCAGAAATTATTACAAAGCTGAAAGTTGAAGGTTATACATTTCAACGCATTGATGAATTGCTGAAGTAACGTTTTAATCAAATAGAGTCCGAATTTCTTCGGACTCTATAGTAAGCATCCACGCAGCAGCGCTTGCGCAGCCACAACCAATAGCATCTTCATTCCAAAAATGATTTGGTCATTGTCAGAACGAAAAAAAAAGCGCCCACCTTTTTCTACGACACCTTTTGATGCCTTGGGTGAGGGTGGCTAATTCATGGTCAGCCATAGATGCCACCATTGCTCTCCGGTAAACGCCAATGGCGTTACGGAACTCGGCTTTTAACTCGTACGCCCGGCCAAGCAATTCAAGAAAAGTAAACTGGTTACATTCCGGTTTTGTCAAGCCAGTGTTGAGGAATTCAATTGCTTCATTGTACCGTCCAAGACGGATCAGCAATTGCCCCATGTGCACATAAGGCGCGGGATATTCCGGATAGAATTTGATTGCCATCCGCAAGTGTAGTTCTGCCCGTGCTGCATCTTGAGTGTAATATGTGTACGCCCAACCCAGGTGGTTGTGCAGACGTCCATAGCCTGGTTCCTCATACAGTAAAGAGTTCAACAGCTCCAATCCACCTTCAACGTTATTGTTGTAGATCAGTTGTTCCGCTTGAGTCATGTATTGTTCAATCCATTCAAGTCTCATTTTATTTCAACATTTACGTCCTGATCAACGCTCAGGATCGTGATGTTGAATCCTGAGGCTGCTAGTCTTCTGCGGGCGAATCATCGCCACACATTCTTACAATCTTCGGAGAAAATTCTCCGAGCACTTCCACCAGCTCCTCCTGGTGTACCATTACTTTCCGAATGTCCTTGTAGGCCATTGGTGCTTCGTCTATTCCGCCACCGAGCAAGTCCACGCCATGTTTCTCTAACTCCTGTCTCACCATTTTATTAGTGATGCTATTCTTCGCAGCTGTTCTCGACATTGCTCTTCCTGCTCCGTGAGACGCAGAGTTGAGTGAAAGTTCATTCCCTTTTCCTCGCACAATGAATCCCGGGGCCGTCATGGAACCCGGAATAATTCCAAGCACTCCTTGTCCAGCTGGCGTTGCACCTTTGCGATGAACGATTACTTCTTCGCCACCCGGGAGTTTTTCCTTCCAGGCGAAATTGTGATGGTTCTCTACCTGGAACAGTGGTCGTTCTCCTAACGCATCGGCTATGCGCCCGTGGATCTGGTGATGATTTGCCGAGGCATAATCTCCCGCCAGATTCATTGCAAGCCAGTATTCCTGTCCGGCATCGGTTGATAGATCCAGCCATGCGAGGTTGGATGCTTCACCCGGTAGAAAGCAAATCTGCTTCGCCAGCTTCGTGTAGTGACGGGCAATCTCTGCTCCCAGTCCGCGCGACCCGGAGTGCGACAACACAGCGAGGTAATTCCCCTTCGGTACACTCCACTCATTGCCATCGTGTAGTTCCAGCATTCCAAACTCCACGAAGTGATTTCCGCTTCCCGATGAGCCAATCTGCATTGCAGCACGACCCTGAAGATTTTTCAACAAAGGGATCTCCTGGAATAGCGCACTATTGATCACCTCGTGATCCTTTGGCTTTCTCGCAGCTTCCCTTCCAAAGTACGTGTTGTCGACCAACACTTGTTTGAAATTGGCGCGATGACGTTCGAGGTATTTTTCATCGATCGGATATGCTGTAAGGCACATACGGCAACCAATGTCGACACCAACTCCATAAGGAATCACCGCATTTTTTGTAGCCAGCACACCGCCTCTCGGGAGTCCGTATCCCTGATGCGCATCAGGC
>DASWTM010000257.1:0-10074 GCA_036402115.1 Chryseosolibacter sp. | reverse complement strand
GTGGCGAGCTTTGTCAGCCTTGAAAATCGTGGCGAGCTGAAGTTTACCTATACCTACAACGGTAAAGAGGTTACAGCCTCCACCGACCTTCCAATCGCGCAGGTAGAAATTCCGGTTGATGGTGTGAAAGCTGCTGCACTGAAAGTACAGAGTGAAAGCAAGGGAACATTGTTCGTGCGTTTGATTGGTGAGGGAACACCTAGCCGCGGAGAGGAGAAGGAAGAAGCGTCAAACTTAACTATCTCGGTTTCCTATGCTGATACCGATGGTAATCCGGTTGACGTAACATCACTTGAACAGGGAACCGAATTCATTGCGACCGTTACCGTTACAAATCCAGGGTTGAAAGGTGCATATAAAAATCTTGCACTAAATCAGATTTTCCCATCCGGCTGGGAGATTAACAACCTGAGACTTGACGATTCGGAAGAAAGACTAAAAGGTGATGTTCCCACGTATCAGGATATTCGCGATGACAGAGTGTATACTTACTTCGACCTCAATGCAACACAGCGAAAGAGTTTCCAGGTTCTCCTGACTGCAACGTATGCGGGATCTTACTACTTGCCAGCCGTAAGCTGCGAGGCAATGTATGACAGAACAGTTTACTCAAGAATCAAAGGACAGGTAGTAGAAGTGACAAAGCAAGTTTCAGAATAATCAATTGACCGCTTCCGGTAATTCTTGTCGGAGGCGGTCATTAAATTCAATTGTGCGATGATGGTGGAGCGGTTTTGGTTGCGAGCAAAAACGATGCGTCTGCGATGGAAGATCCTGAGCGTGATTCTTGTGATCGCAGCCATTGCGTACTCGGTCTGTCTTCCGGAAAAACTTTTTAACGATCCGTATTCAACAGTACTTGCCGCATCCGATGGCTCGCTGTTGAGCTCTTCAATTTCTGCCGATGGTCAATGGCGGTTTCCTGAAACGGATTCCGTTTCATCAAAATTTACAGAAGCGCTTATTACGTTTGAAGATAAACGCTTTCGTAGCCATATCGGAGTCGACCCACTTTCATTTGGTCGTGCGATTCAGCAGAACATCAGTGCGGGTAAAGTTATTAGCGGTGGTAGCACGATCAGCATGCAGGTGATTCGCCTCTCACGAAAAGGTAAATCGCGAAGTTTTTTTGAGAAGGTGATCGAAGTGGTCCTGGCCACACGTTTGGAACTGCGCTACTCAAAGGAAGAGATTCTGGCGCTTTATGCTGCTCATGCTCCGTTCGGAGGAAATGTAGTCGGGTTAGATGCTGCGTGCTGGCGCTACTTCGGGATCGATCAAAAACATTTATCATGGGGAGAGGCCGCGCTGCTTGCTGTGCTTCCGAATGCACCATCGTTAATTCATCCTGGAAAGAATAGAGATTTGCTGCTGCAAAAACGAAATCGACTGCTTGATAAATTGCAGGCTGCAGGCAAAATCGATGCCTTTACATGTAAACTTGCGAAGGAAGAATCCATTCCAGAAGAGCCGAAAGCACTGCCCAGGGCTGCGCGGCATCTACTTGTGAGGGCATCAAAAGAAGGTTTCGCACAGCGCAGGGTGCTCACCACAATTGACAAAAACCTGCAGCATCGCGTAGAACAAATCGTTGGTGACCATCATGAGAAACTCAGTGGTAATCAAATCTTCAACGCTGCCGCGATCGTAGTGGAAGTGTCCACAGGAAATATTATTGCCTACGCGGGAAACATCCCGCAAGTTGAGCCTCACTATCAAAGTGAGGTCGATGTCGTTGCAGCGCCACGCAGTACCGGAAGTATTCTAAAGCCATTTCTCTACGCTGCCATGCTTGACGAAGGGCAAATTCTTCCGCGTATGTTGCTGCCGGACGTGCCCATGATGATCAATGGTTTTGCGCCTAAAAATTTTTCAAAACAGTATGATGGTGTTGTAGCTGCAGACCAGGCATTAATTCGTTCGCTGAATGTTCCAGCAGTAGAGATGCTGAAAGATTTTCGGTACGAAAAGTTTCATGCGCTCCTTAAAAATATGGGCATGACTACCCTGAAGCAACAACCCGATCACTACGGCCTGTCGCTAATTCTCGGTGGAGCGGAGGGCACATTATACGATGTAACGGGGATGTATGCATCGATGGCGCGAACCCTAAACAATTATTTTGAACGCGCGGGTAAAAACCGGTATTCGAAAAACGATTTTCATTCCTTGCGATACATCGCGCGTCAGGACTCTTTAAAAGTATGGGAAGAGACGTCATGGGTGAATGCAGCATCCATCTATCTCACGTTTGAAGCGTTGAAAGAACTGTATCGGCCGGGCGAACAAACCGGATGGAGACATTTCTCCAGCGCAAAACAAATTGCCTGGAAAACAGGAACGAGTTTCGGCTTGCGTGATGGCTGGGCTGTTGGCATAACCCCCGAGTATGCAGTTGGAGTTTGGGTTGGCAACGCGGATGGAGAAGGCCGCCCCGGGTTGACTGGAACGGAGGCAGCATCCCCTTTGATGTTTGACATATTCTCGCAGCTGCCTCCAACAACGTGGTTCAAAAAACCGTTACCTGACTTGCATCGTACCGTTGTGTGCAAGCAAAGTGGACATCGTGTTGGTGCGTATTGCGCGGATCGCGATACGGTATTAATTCAAAAGAGTGGACTTGAAACGGTATCGTGTCCTTATCATAAGATCATTCATCTTACAAAAGATTTGAAGTTTCAGCTTCACACCAACTGCGCATCACTTGAGTCGATGGCACACACACCGTGGTTCATTCTTCCCCCGGTGCAAGAATTCTATTATCGCAAGAGATTTCTTTCGTACAAGTCGTTGCCTCCCTTTCGCAAGGATTGCGAGCAGGGTGCGCTGGGTCCGGGCATGGATCTTATCTATCCAAAACTGAATGCACGTATTTTTATCCCGCGCGATATGCAGGGCAATCCCGGCAATGCTGTGTTTGAACTTGCCCATCGCAACGCGACCGCTACTGTTTACTGGCACCTGGATGGTGAATACCTGGGTGCAACCAAAAATGTGCATCACCTTCCTGTCAATCCAACCACTGGAAAACACAAACTCACTTTAGTTGACGATTTAGGGCAATCAATCGAACGACAATTTGAGGTCGTTGGAAGATGACGCTGAAGAAAGTGATCATCTTAATTACCTGAATTTTAAATTCTTACACTATTTGATTAATTTTACTGCTGTTTCACTAAAGAACCATTGTGCGATGAAGAGATTCATACTTTTTGCACGAGTAGGCCTGTTTTTTACAGTTGTATTTTTCCAGCCTGCTGTCGGAGCATCGTTAACTGTCCCACCGAATTCTAATTACGTTGTTATTGGCGCTTTTGCTGTTGAGAAAAATGCCGTGAATTTTACCAAGCAGGCAAATGAAAGCAATCATCAGGCACAGTTCGACCTTAACCCCAACCGAAATCTATATTATGTTTACGTGCTGAGCACGGACGATCGTGAACAGGCCATTGCCGAGGCATTAAGGCTACGTAAGGAAACGAAATACCATGACGCGTGGGTCTATCAGGGCGTAATGGGTAAGGACGCAAACGCTTCAGGCACTGATATCAATCCGGTCACCGAGAAACCTCTCGCAGACGTTCCGGAAACTGAGCCAGCTCATGAGGTGATCACAGAATCCGCAACGCCTGACTCAACAACAACGGCCAAGCCTTCCTTGACGGAAGCACAACTGACAAACGAAGAGGTCGCCAGCAAAAATTTTGTTTTCAACCTGTACCGGGCAGTTGACGGTAAAGAAGTTGAAGGCGAAGTGAATGTTATCGACACTGAAAAATCCAGGAAAATGGCGACTCACAAAGGAAACACTCCTGTGAAGGTTGTTGGCCCTTCGGGTAAATCCGGAGCTGTGTCGTTTATATGCGAAGCATTCGGTTATCGCAAAGTGCAAGTCGAGTTCAACTTCAAGAGTGAAGAGCAAAGTGTAACTGTAGATGAGGAAGGAAACATTGTAATTCCATTCGAACTGTTAAGGCTGCAGAAAGGCGATCGGGCAATCATGTACAATGTTTTCTTTTATAAAGATGCGGGTGTTATGAGACCGGAGTCGAGGTTTGAAGTGAACACGCTATTAGACATGATGCGTGAAAACGCCACTTGTCGAATCAGGATTCATGGACACACCAATGGTAATGCCAGTGGAAAATTGATAACCATGGGTGAAGACAAAAACTTCTTCTCATTGACGGGTACGAACGAAGGCATTGGTTCAGCAAAAAGGTTGTCTGAAGAACGAGCAAAAGCGATCGTTGAATACCTCAAGAGTAATGGAATTGAAGAAAGTCGGATGGAAGTGAAGGCCTGGGGAGGAAAAAAACCGATTCACGATAAGAATGGAAACCGCGCCCAGGAAAATGTGAGGGTGGAGGTGGAAATTCTCTCCGATTGACAATCTGCACCTTTTTTGTAATTTCGAATCGTTATGATTCGGAAATCCCTCGTTTTGTTCTGTCTTGTGTTGGCTTTACAGGTAAAAGGACAAAATCTTCCGTACTATGTTGTGATTGGTGCTTATGCGGTTGAAAGCAATGCGCAGCGCGCCACATTACAAGCACATGCCTTGAATTATCCAGCCCTCTATGGGTTCAATGCGGAGAAAAAGTTCTTCTACGTCTATGTTCGCGTCTCCTCCGATAAGGATGCCGCGCTCGTTACGCTTTCCGATATTCGAAGGGAGGGCTTTCGCGATGCGTGGGTCTTTCAAGGTTCACTTAATTATGCAGCACCAAATCCTATAGCTACCGCCAACACTGCCGAGGAAGTCACTGCGAGTCTCCCTGTGCCCACGCAATCAACACCTTCCGATGATAATGTGCAGGTATCTGCAGCAGACGTGGTTTCAATCAATGATGACATAGTTAAGTCGGATTCAAGTGCTGCGGATGCGAACACAGCTACGAAACCTGCCGGACGCGGATTTGTTTTTAAGTTGATGAACACCGCCACGGGAAGTCCTGTCACAGGCATGGTCCGCTTGCAAGAGAGTGATCGCGCAAATCAATTTCGTCCATTTGTGGGTAACAGTCTTGTCTACGTTGTGCCCCCGGCAAATAAAAACAAACGGTGGTTTTTAGTTTGCCAGGTTGTTGGATTCAGGCCGCTGCGCACTTACTTTGATTATGAAAACGCCAGTGAGCTTGATGGTGCAACCGTGGGTGCTGAACAAGAGGTCGTTCTTCCTGTTCCGTTAGAGCGCGTTAAACGTGGGGATTATATCGAGATGGACGAAACCCGTTTTTACAATAACAGCTGCATTTTTACACCTGAGTCAGAGCGTGAGTTGAAAGAGCTCCTTGCCATGATGCATGAAAATTCAAGGTATAAAATTCGTATCCATGGTCACACCAATGGAGATCAGGGTCGTGACATCGTCAGCCTTGGCGAGAGCACAGACCTCTTTCACACGAGTACCTTAAATAAGAAGCACCCGGGAACGGCAAAAGAGTTATCGGCACTTCGGGCCGAATCGGTTAAGAAATATCTTGTTGACAACGGCATTGAAGAAAACCGAATTGCTGTGAAGGGCGAGGGAGGAGTACATATGGTATTCGATCCAAAGAGCACGTTGGCCTCTATGAACGATCGCATCGAAGTGGAGATAACGAAGCACTGAGGGATTTAACAAAAACAAAGTCCCAAAAACCAAATCCCACAATCCAAAATCCAAACAGGTCAAGAGTTGAGACTCGGAACACTGAACCCGGACTTCAAACTTGAACCTCGGGCCCGGGACTGCAACTTGCTCTCAACGAGACGAACTATTTCTCGTTTACGATTGCAGCCTCCAGATTGCGACTCACTTCACGAATAATGGAATCAAGTTGGTCACCGCAGGTTTTTAGGTGATTCAAAATTGCTTCGCGTTCGTCCGGAGGAACCTGATGTACAAGGTTAATTAATCCCAGGATACTTGCTACAGGAGCGCGTAACTTGTGTGCATTAATAAAAGTGTATTCCGTTAGACGTTGATTTTGTATCGTCAACTGGGAGGTACGCTCTGAAATGCGCTCTTCCAGATTTTTATTGAGTTGCTGCAATTCCTCATTCAATTTAAGCAGTGCAACCGCCTGCATCTCGATCGCATCTCTTTGAAAGGCGATTCTTCTTCGCTGCTGATACAGGAACCATGCAAACGTCCCTGTAAGTAGTAGTCCAACACCAATTGCAATGGAGGTTATGCGTTGTGTTCTCAGCTCTGAATTTCGCAGCTCACCTTCGCTGCGCAGTTGCTGATTTTCCTTCTCCCGTGCATCGGTCTCATAGATAGTTTGCAAACGGGCAATCTGCTCTGCTTTCAATAAATTATAAACGCTGTCTTTTAGTGAATTATGCCGGGTGAGGTAGTACAACGCGCGTTCATGGTTTCCTTGCAACGCGTACAGTGACGATAATCGTTGATAGGTGCTCACTTGCAGGTCTGCAACCTTTATCTCTCCGGTCATTTTCAGCGCTGCCAAAAGTCGCGTCTCCGCTTCGTGGAATTTCTTCTGCAGCTTGAAAATATCGGAGATCTCCTGGTTCGTTTGAACCAGCGACCGCACCTCGCCTAGGGATTTCCAAAGCTCTTCTGCCTTGAGATAATCGTTAAGAGCGGCTCCATAATTCCCGTCCAATCGGTTGAGCGCGCCCATTCCCCAATAGTCGAACGCCATGACTCGCAAGAGGTTTCTCTGTTTTGCGGCTTCGAAGGACTTCAAGATGTATGTGCGGGCCTCTTCTTTTTTTCCAATGCGCAGGTACAACTCACCAATGTTATACAAAGTGAGCGGATAATTCACTGAATCTTTATTGCTGAGATCCTGCGACTTTAAAAGATAGGGCAGCGCTTTTTCATTTTCACCGAGCTTTTTATAAACTTCTCCTATGTTGTTAAAAGTGTGTCCCAATCCGACACTGTCGCGAATCGCCTGATATTGCCGTGCAGCCAGCAGATAGTAATTCTGTGCAAACTCGTAGATGCCTTCATACCAGTAAGAATTACCCATTACAGTCAATGCGCGGGCGTAGCCCCGGGTATATTTTATTTTGGGGGCGACATCAAGAGCGTGCGCCACGATTGCGCGTGTTGTATTTGGATTTGTCTTTAAATAGTCCTGAGCAACCGCATTAAGCCTGTCGACATAAATCGAATCGCGAGTCATTCCCTCGAAATGCTTACGCAAACTGTCAGGCAATGTTTGTCCCGACACGGTTATAAAGGCATAGCATGAAATAATGATCAGAAGGTATTTGCTCATGGGGAACCAATGGCAGCTAACAACTACGTTGTCATCGCCTTTAATACATCGTGTTGTGTTATGATGTGAACTTTTTCTTCACTATCGCGAACAAGCACGGCTTTGTTATCCTTGTTTAAGAGTGACGACAAAACATCCATCGTGCTGTCGGGTGCCACAAATAACATAGGCTTGTCCATGACGTCAGCAACGTGCTTATTTTGAAGTTGTGGATCTTGAATTATTTTTTCGAGAATGCTCGATGAACTGATACTTCCAACGAAATGTCCGTTCTCTGTAACCGGAATCTGGTCGATGCCTTCGCGGTTGAACATCAATATAGCGTCACTCACCTTCGAAGTCTTGCTCACGGTGATCAGACTATCTTTTCCATTTCGCTGGGTGATGATGTCACGGGCAGTGCCGAATGCTCGCGCTTCAAGGAAGCCGTGATCTTTCATCCATTGGTCGTTGTACACCTTGGCGAGATAGCGTGTGCCGTGATCGGGCAAGAGAATCACCATCACGTCATCCTTCTTCAAAAACTGGCGGGCATATTCGATCGCTCCGTGAACAGCAGAGCCGCTAGACCAACCCACGAACAAACCTTCTTCGCGCGACAGCTTGCGCGCCATGATTGCTCCATCTTTGTCTGTTACTTTGATAAAACTGTCGATCACATCAAAGTCAACATTCTTCGGGAGGATATCTTCACCAAAACCTTCGGTGAGGTATGGGTAGATTTCGTTCTCATCGAAGATTCCCGTTTCCTTGTATTTTTTAAAAACGGATCCATAGGTGTCTATTCCAACGGTTACGAGTGAAGGCTTTTGTTCCTTCAGGTATTTGGCGGTACCGCACATGGATCCACCTGTTCCAACGGTTGCAACGTAGTGCGTGATTTTTCCTTCCGTCTGTTTCCAGATTTCTGGTCCTGTTGATTCGTAATGCGCTTGAGCGTTTGATGGATTATCGTACTGATTGGGGTATATGGAATTCGGAATATCCTGATTCAGTTTGCGCGCGACAGAATAATAGGAGCGCGGATCGTCTGGAGCAACGTTGGTAGGGCACACAATCACTTCTGCGCCAACCGCCTTGAGAATATTTATTTTTTCCTGAGACTGCTTATCAGCCATGGTGAAGATGCATTTATAACCTTTTGCAACGGCCGTCAGTGCTAAGCCCATCCCGGTATTTCCAGACGTTCCTTCGATGATGGTACCGCCTGGCTTCAGCTTGCCTGCTTTTTCTGCATCTTCAATCATCTTAAGCGCCATCCGGTCCTTTGTGGAATTTCCTGGGTTGAAATATTCAACCTTTGCCAATACGGTGCCCGGTATTCCTTTAAAAAGCTTATTTAAACGCACCATTGGGGTGTTTCCAATGGTTTCAACAATTGAATTATAGATCATGGAAATTGAGTTGGAGGACAAAAATACAAAAAACGGAGCGATTTGAATCCCGGACTTTTCTATGGAAACTTACTTTGCAGCCAGCGCAATCGATGGAATTTTTACTATGCTGCGATAGTTTTTAAGGAAAAAATTCTATCTATTGGAACAAAATTATGTGATGAAACCCCTGTTATTCTTCGTCTTTCTTTTCGTATGTCATCAGAGTTTTGGTCAAGGCTGCTTTGGCAAATGCCTTGATCACCTTAAGCAACCCTTGAATGGGCAGGAGGATGTAAAAAGACGCATTGCGCAATCCGAAAAAATACTAAAGAAACTTGTAGGCTGTGAAGCTCCGGATTTCAATGTCAAAACGATTAAAGGTGAGACGCTCGCGCTTCATGAATTGAGAGGAAAGGTTGTTGTGATTAACTTCTGGTTTGAATCGTGTGCTTCCTGCATTGCTGACATTCCTGCACTCAACCGATTGGCTGACGAGTTTAAGGATCGTGACGTTGTGTTCATCGCCTTCGGGAAAGATTCTGAATTTTTGATAGAAAAATTTTTACAGAAAAGAGATTTTAATTACGCGATCGTCTCCGGAAGATATGATCTTGTCAACGACTATTGTGTCATCGCAGGATGGCCGATGAATATGGTTATTGATAGAGAAGGAATCGTGAAATTTATCAAGGCAGGCGGTAATACCGATGAACTGGCGAAATCCCCTATGTACGACCTGATGAAGCCAGTGATTGATGAAGCCCTTGGAGGTAGTTAGGCTGGAACACCTTCAATAGGTGAGATTGTTCTTACTGGTGGAAATTGCGTGAACTTCCAAACCTGGTGCCGAATGCTTTACGGCAAACTGCAAAAATCGATTACTCAATTTGGATCGAGTAAGGAAACTCTAGCGGTATAAAGTCATCTTCGTTTCGGCAAGATACAGGCGGATCGAAAACCGCAGTGTCAATTTTAATATTATATTCAATTGACTTAATTACGATTGTCAAAAAATCAATTCCATTACTGGTAATTCTGATTGTATACGGTTCAATGAACCCGCACTCAGCCGGGATGAGATGAGGAAGGTTATGGCAGGCAATGCTCCCGCACCTGGCAATGTCTACTGCAATTTAGGAGGAACATGGTACGGCCCGTTACAGGGATCGCTTGAAAGTAACACCTACAAGTGTGGTGCACAAGACAACTGTGGCGGCTGTGCCCAATTTCAGCACTAGGCGGAAAAGGTCAATTATTTAGCTTTAGGGTACTAGTGACAAGAATGTCGGCTAGTACCCTAGTATTTAGTTATTCAATCTGAAAATTTCAAGTGGTATACTAGCTCTTCTCGTGACGGTAGCAATCATGAGTTGCTCAACCTTCACGCAACCTAAACTGGCTGGTTATAAGCCACCAGTTGTTTCAATAGATTCAATCTTTGAAGTGAGTGGGATCCGAAA
>DASWTM010000256.1:0-2991 GCA_036402115.1 Chryseosolibacter sp. | reverse complement strand
GTAGGCATACCATCGATAACATACAAGGGCGAATTGTCGTTGATCGTTCCAAACCCACGAATACGGACCATCACACCACCACCGGGACTGTTTTCATTTCCAATCGTAACACCGGCAACCTTCCCCTGCATGGCCTGTCCTATGTTTGTTGCGGGCGTTGACAATAATTGTTTGCTGTCGATAGTCGATACGGAGCCGGTGATGTCACGCTTTGACTGCGCTCCGTAACCGGTGATCACAACTTCGGAAAGGGATACCATGTCTCCCTTTAAAGAAATATCAACGGAAGTTCGATTGTCGATTGGCACTTCCTGGCTGAGGTATCCGATGAAGGAAAAAATCAGCACTCCGTTTCGATCAGGAACACTGATGCTGTAGCTTCCATCGGCATCGGTTGTCGTTCCAACGGTAGTGCCTTTCAGAAGAATGTTTACGCCAGGAATCGGTGCATTCGATTCATCCATTACTTTTCCGCGAACTGTAATGTCTTGTTGAGGGTTTACTTCCGCTTTTGCTGTGATGAAACACAGCAAGAGTGCGCAGGCCAGCATTGTACCATGCCGGAGCATCCGTAGCTTTTTTTTCATAAGCGTCTTGGTTTTGGTTATCGATTGAACAGACTATAAAAGACAATAGATTTCTTCCACTGTGAAAACAGTGACACCATACAACCCGCAAAACAATTGAGTGAACCTGTGGGGGTTCGGATTAAAACCAAAGCAATTCCCAAGAAAGAGATAGATGATGAAGTTCCCATTCTTACTTCATCCTGCTCCTATGAATGTAATAAAACAATTTTAAATTCGCTCGCAATCGTATACAGAAAAGCAAATTTTTCTTTTGGAAAGTTGTTAATGCATTCGAACTGATCTAAACTGCTGACCAAACAACTTATAGTATGATTAAATTAGCGTTGATTGCGGTCCTCACTAACGTGTATTTGGTTAGTTCGTTTGCTCAATCCCATGAAGTTCCCTACAAAGAAGATGTTCAAGTAATTAAAAAATACGACAACATGTATCCACAGCCGGAGAATCCGATTCTCTTTGTGGGTAGCTCTTCCATTCGTCTATGGAAAGACTTCAATCAGAAATTTGGCAAGTATGGAGCCATTAACCGTGGAATTGGTGGTGCTGTTGTAAATGACATCCTCTATCACACCGAAGATCTCATCGTCCGGTACAACCCAAGAAAGATTGTTCTGTACGTTGGTGAGAATGACCTGCCAAACGCTTCATCAACCGCTGACTCTGTATTGAATCGGACGGTGCGTCTGTATAATCGAATCCGCTCGCGATTGCCAGATGTTCCCATCATTTACATTGCGATGAAACCCAGTCCTTCGCGTGATCAATTCCAGGTGAAGGCGATGGAAGGGAACCGTCTGATCAAGAATTTTTTTGAAGGAAAAAAAGATGTTACTTTTTTAGATATCTACACACCCATGTTAGCCGGTGGAAAATCAAGACCTGAACTGTTTCTGGAAGATCGCCTGCATATGAATGAGAAGGGATACGCTATTTGGGAGAAGAAGCTTAAGAAGCACCTGAAGTAGAAAATACCAATAACCAATAACCAAATACCAAAAGCCAAATCCCAAAGACCAAATTCAAGGACTGACTTGAGCGTTTTGGGCCTTGGAATTTGAGATTTGGGATCTGGATCTTTAAGTAGCTTACACTTTCTCGATCACGATCGCGAGTGTTTTCTTGCCGCCTTTGTCTTCTATGACAATGGGTTCGGAAACTACTTTAGCATCACTCTCATTATTCATGTGCGTGATCTTTATCTTTTTTCCTTTTTCAAAATCTTGTTCGTCACCAGCGGCCACAGATCGCACTTGAACTGGATTGCCAGCAACAAAATCCCTGTAGGATATTGAATCAGATTCGGGAATGTTTATCGTTGCCATATTTCTGTTTATGTTAGTACTATTCTATTCTAGCCGGAACATGGTTATTCCGCGTTGGCTTTACCAGATACCCATCCGGTCTCAAGCCAAGTGAGTCAAGGTATTCTTTCGACTCTTTGGATGAGATCAAAAACATCACCGACAAATTTCGTCTGGGGGGCTCTAATCGAATCATCTCGTAAAGTTCAACCCCATCCATATACGGAAGAAACAAGTCGAGCAAAATCAGTTTCGGGACACTATCCGTTTCGAATAATAAAAACTCCACTGCTTTTGCCCCATCATCAATGTGTCTGATCTTGTTGGTGAAGTTAGCCCGCAGAAAGTTCAACATTCGTTCAGCATCGTCTTCATCGTCCTCAATCAGCACAATTTCCATCTCATCATTCATAACCCGTTAAAAATTTAAGCCAACCATACGACACGCTCCTCATATTTGAAGAGTATTATGGTAAGATTAAAAAGCGTGCCCGCTTCGGGTTTTCTACGGCTTTCACTAGAGTATATTGTCAACTTCTAACAGCTGCTTCCTTCGTGGTTTTAAATACCTTCGCTTTTAGCTATACTTACCAAGGAAACAACCTGAAGGCGAGATGAACATCCAATATTTGCTCGAATTGGCGGGAACATACTTCTTCGCCATCTCGGGAGTGCTGGCTACGGAAGACAAGCACCGCAATTGGTTCGGTGTCGCCTTTACCGGTTTTGTTACTGCAATAGGCGGAGGTAGTTTACGCGACATGATGTTGGGTAGTTTTCCCCTCGTTTGGATTGGTGACGTCAATTTCCTCTACGGAATCATCCTCGGGGTAATCACCGCGTTCATCTTTTTCGATCACATCGTGAAATTGAAACGAACGATGCTCCTGTTCGACATGATCGGGATTGCATTTTTTACCATCATCGGAGTTGAAAAGGCCTTAAACCTGGGCGTGAGTCCTGAGATTGCTGCAATCATGGGTGTCTTCACCGCGGTAATGGGTGGCGTTATCCGCGACACGCTCACCAATCAGACCCCGGTAATCTTCAATAAGGAAATCTATGCAACGGCCTGCCTGGCGGGCGCTATCGTCTATCTT
>DASWTM010000255.1:0-9111 GCA_036402115.1 Chryseosolibacter sp. | reverse complement strand
GGTTCCATCTGAAGTTTGCCGAGTTCAATGACTTGGGCTGTCTCCGGAGTGGTGATCTTCTTCGTAAAGTTTCGGAAGCCGATAAAGCTTACCTTGATGAGGTGTTCACCTTTGTTGACATTCTTAAGCGTAAAATTCCCGTTCACATCTCCGACCACAAAATTTACGAGCGATGAATCTTTTGGATTTAACAAAAGTATTGTTGCCGAAGGGAGCGGGTTGCTCAGCGTATCAACTAACTGACCTTTAATGGTAAACTTCTGCGCGGATGCGGCAACCGAAATTGCGATTAACAGCAATGGTAATATTCTCTTCATAGCTTATGTGCGTAGGGACTGTTAATCTCGGATCATCACGTTAGCGCCATTGGCTCGCATGCGATCCATGTGCTCCTTCATCATTTTTCTAAATTCCGCTTGCGTTGTCTTAGTGCCACCAGATGGAACTTTCAATTCGTTCTTTTTCAGCGGTCTCAACTCAATTGTTTTTGCGGTAATTGTACGTTCGCCATCATTGATGTCGACAAGCAATACTCCACCCGGGAGTGTGTTGAAACTTTCCGGGCCGAGGAAGGGGCGAAGTTTGTCTGTGTACCATGCCGTCACAGTTTGTTTGCGCTCTTCATTATAATAAGAAGCTTGCTTGCACACGTATCCGCTTACTTCTTTTGTCTCCGTCCCGAATTTCCAGGGCATCACGTTGAGCGAATCTTCTATCAAAAACTTTTTCCCCATGAACTCCTGCATCAGGATTCGTCTGGATTGCGCCTGATTTACATACGTTTCGTTCATTGGTCGCGCCATGCGTATCCGCATACCGCCACCGTTGTTGAAATCCTCGTCCTCCTCGTCTTCAATGACAGGCTTGTGCAACGACTCATTTGCATTAAAGGCCAGCACGTCCTTGTTTGTCCGGAACTCAGGAATCATGTTTTTCATCTCCTGTCTGTCGGCCGGGAGCGTGCGATGCATGTTGATCTTCACTTCGTAGGTTATCACGCCTTCTGTCTGGGCGAATACGACCTGCGCGGCAGCAATCGATGCGAGGATGCCCGCGATTAGTAAAATGCGCTTCATAGTTTTAGAAATTATCATTATCTAGTTGTGACTGTTGTAAAAGTACGCTTTGAGATGAGCGGCTGTGGTTAATAGTCCTGAAAGCAATGTTAATTAAGGTTAAAGGCGAACCGTGATCGACCGAAACCACGTTATGTTTGTATTCCTATAAATAGGGACTTGAGTCATGCGAAAGAAGAATGCCTTTGTGATTGCGTTGATGTGCAGCAGCATGGTGTTGTTGCTCGTCCTGCAATTTTTCTGGATCAAAGGCGCGTATCAAAATGCGGAAGACAATTTTAGGAAGGAAACGAATCTTCTTTTTCGAAATACCATCTTCACGATGCATGACACGTTGTTGCAGCGGAGCCTGACACCCGTGGCAGGCGATACGTCAGGGCCGAAAATCATGGTAAAGCGCGCTGAAGGTAGAAGGAAGGAAGTCCTTGCTTTGCGACAAGCGGTACCTGATTCCCTCGACAGCTTTATTAAGGTTACCGAGAAGACTGCTCAGATCGAAATTTATTCCAGCGTCAAAAGTGATTCAATTGGAAAAATGCTCCGTCCACTCGTAACGAAGATGCAGTTGGATAAAGAGCCCAAACGATTTGTGTTTCATTTTGCTGTCGACACGCTGAGTAAGGATAGCATTCGTTCCAATTTCCATCGCGCGCTCGAGAAAGCAGGAATAGATTCCGAATTTGAAATACTGAAGGTGGGTGGCCCAAGGATATTGCGGGATGAGGACGAAATGCCGCTCCGGGGAAAGTTTGTTTCAGACGTTGTGCCATTTAGCCCGATCACACAATATGCAGTGCGTTTCTCCGAGGCACCTACACTATTGTGGAAAGAAATTACGCCACAGATTCTGTTCGCAGTATTCCTCACATTGTTAACGGGTGTCTCCTTCACTGCCATGTATAGAAATCTGCGTTCACAACAACGCTTGATGGATATTAAAAACGATTTTATCAGCAACGTAACGCACGAATTAAAAACGCCTGTTGCCACCGTGAGCGTTGCGCTGGAGGCACTCAAAAATTTTAACGCCTTGCAGGATCCGCAGAAAACGAAAGAATACCTGGACATCGCGCAACGCGAACTGAACCGCCTCACGTTGATGACGGACAAGATCCTGAAGACTTCTGTTTATGAAGATCAGGGTGTCACCATCAAACACGAGACGATCCAGTTGGATACGCTCATCGATCAGATCCTTTTATCCATGAAACTTGTATTTGAGAAGAAGGGAACTGAATTGCGTTTTGAAAAGACCGGCACCGATTTTACTATGTCTGGAAGTGTTGAGCACATGACCAACGTTCTTTATAATTTGGTTGACAATGCACTCAAGTACGGAGCTGAGGAATCACGCATAACAATAACGTTGGAAAGTACAGCAGGTGAATTAATCCTGAAGGTTAAAGATTCCGGGATTGGTATCCCAAAAGAATACCACCAAAAGATCTTTGAAAAATTCTTCCGTGTGCCTTCCGGTGATGTGCATACTGTTAAGGGATACGGTCTCGGCCTAAGCTACGTGGCCAGCGTCATCGAGGGGCATGGCGGAAATATCTCCGTAGAAAGTGAGCCCGGTAAGGGAAGCTGTTTCACGATCAGACTTCCAAAGCAAAACAACGCTGCATAATCGAAACATGAAAACGAAAATTCTTTACGTTGAAGATGAGCCGTTCCTTGGACGGATTGTGAAGGAGAGCCTCGAGAGTCGCGACTTCGAGGTTAATATGCTCACGGATGGTAACGATGTGCTTCAGCAATTCGAAAAAATCAATCCGGATATCTGCGTGCTCGACATTATGCTTCCCGTGAAGGATGGGTACACTATTGCGAGGGAGTTGCGGAAGGTGAAAGCTACTGTGCCTATAATTTTTGTGACGGCCAAAGTTCAAACGGAGGATTTGCTCAAGGGATTTGAGTCGGGAGGAAATGATTACATCCGCAAACCGTTCAGTATGGAAGAATTGATCGCCCGGATCAATAATTTGCTACAGTTGTCCCAACGACCGAAAAGTATTTCTGCTGCAGAGGTGACCGTTATTGGTAAGTATGAGTTTAACCCTCAACGGTATGAACTAAAAATCGAAGACAAGGTAAAGAAGCTTTCAAGTCGTGAGGCCACGTTGCTAACGATGCTGTCGGAAAACAGGAATGCAACGACCAATCGAAAAGACATCTTGATGAAGTTGTGGGGAGATGATTCGTTTTTTAACTCGCGAAACCTTGATGTGTATATCACTAAGCTTCGCGACTACCTGAAGGACGACCCGTCAATTGAGATTATTACGATCAAGGGTGTGGGCTATCACTTTGCCGTATGAGCACGTGACTTCTTAATTTCCTTCCGAAGCTCATCTTTCAAAACCTCTTTATAGTCGATTACCCGATACGTGAAGGTGTAGTAGTTTTCATGAGGCTGCCCTACCAACTTTACCCAGTCTTTTGCAAATGGTGATAGGTAGCTTATCTCAAATGCTTTTTTTGAACGCACATTTGCAATCACATTTTTAAACGGGCCAAACTCCATTTCCTTTGGAAAAATCGATTCAACTGAATGTCCGACAAGCTGGGACTTCTCTTTCTTATAAAACTTTTCTGCCAGCTCGTTGACAAAAAGGAATTTCAAGTTGTAATCCATCGCCACGAACGCATTTCCAGCTTTCGACAATTCAGCGAATGCTGCCAGAAGTTTTTCGGAGTCAACGTTGTGGTTTTTTGAATTCATGCGCAGTAGACGAAAGCCGCGTCCAAGGTAGGGTTTTCAGGCTAATTTTTTGACGGACCGACAGATTAAATAGTCAGGCGTATTCACGGAAAGTTTGGATATTTATACAAATCAATGCGGTATGAAGCCTCTTCTATTTCTTATTCTCTTTGCATCCGTTGCATCGGTGAATGCTCAGGAATTGTTTGAAATTCCATCCGGCAGGCAAACGCGCTGGATAAGTTTTGAAAATCCATCGGGTGCCAAGGGTGCGGGCGGAAAGGAAAACAAAGGCGCAAAGGGCCACGCGTTCGATGTGGTCGAGCCTGGTGGATCACGAGTGATGGTCGATTACAAAGGAGCCGGAATAATCAAGCGGATCTGGTTAACCGTAAATGAGCGATCCCCTCAAGCATTACGCTCGATGAAGATTGAGATGTATTGGGATAACAACTCTACTCCGGCAGTATCGGTACCGTTAGGTGACTTCTTTGGAATCGGTTTAGGAAGGAAAGTACCGTTTGAAAGTGAATTCTTTTCCGATCCGGAAGGGCGGTCGTTCAATTGCAGTATTCCGATGCCTTTTAAAACCGCTGCCCGAATCGTTTTGGTGAACGAGTGGAAAACCCCTGTGATGTTTTTTTATGATGTCAATATGACAACGGTGGCTCGGCACGAGAAAGACGTTTTTTACTTCCACGCTTTCTGGAATCGCGAGAATAAAACTAAAGTTGGGAAAGATTACACCGTGCTTCCCTCAGTCAAGGGTAGAGGAAGATTTCTGGGGATGAACGTTGGCGTCATTGCGGACACAATCTATGAGACAAGCTGGTGGGGCGAGGGCGAGGTGAAGATGTATCTCGATGGCGACACAAATTTTCCAACATTGATCGGGACGGGTACGGAAGACTATATCGGGACCGCCTGGGGTCAGGGCCAGTATGCACACCGTTATCAAGGCTGTCCGCTGGCAGATGAGAAGAATAAGCAATGGTCATTCTACCGGTATCATGTTCCGGATCCGGTCTACTTTAATAATAGCCTTTCGGTGATGTTTCAACAGATAGGAGGCGAGATGACCGATTTCGTCAGGCGATTGAAAAAGAAAGGAGCTGTTATGAGACCTGTGAGTGTTGCTGCTGGCGACAAATTTTATAAACTATTCGACATGAATCCGATTCCAGATTTGATGGATTCAACATTCCCGCAAGGATGGACGAATTACTATCGCGAGGATGACTTTTCATCAACGGCCTACTTTTACCTCGACAAGCCGATGAATGGATTGCCTGCGCTGCAAAATGTTCAGCAACGCACCCGTAATTTGTTGGAAGACAAAAAATGATTTTAGATTTCAGAATTAAGATTTTAGATTTACGGTTGAAGGGCATTTAGCTCAGCTGGTTTAGAGCACTACCTCGACAAGGTAGGGGTCACAGGTTCGAATCCTGTAATGCCCACTCTTTAGGAAATAGTCACTGGTCATTAGTCACTAGTCAATGGTCACTTCGCAAGTCATTTGGAAGATCCGATCGAAGCGCTAGCGGAGCATCGGGAAGGCATTTCGAAGATCCCGATCGAAGCGTTAGCGGAGCATCGGGAAGGCATTGGGAAATACAAATTCGTCTGAACAGTGAAGATTTGCGATTTGCGGTATCAGGAGCAAACATATTTCATTGCCGGCACTATATTGGTGGAGTGATCGTTAGTATTGAAAAATTGCCGTGCGGAGCTCACTCACTCTTTTCTTTTTCAGCGTTGTCTTTCTTTGTCAGGCACAGGAGGTTGTGAAGGGCATTGTCGTAGATTCGGCAACGTTCGCTCCCCTTCCCTATGTCAATATTCAGCTAAAGTCTTCGCCACGAGGTACTACCACAGACGCGAACGGAAATTTTGGTATCCTTGCCAGCCACAATGACACCCTCATACTTTCACTGGTTGGATATGAACGGCTCGAGTTACCGTTGTACGACTACGAAGCTGGGCTGATTCGCCTTGCAGAAAAAGTGACTGAGCTCAAGCCAATCACGATCATGGATTCAAAAGTCGGCAATCCATATGAAGGTATGTTTGACGAGCAGAATGCAGCCATCGTGAGGCGAAAGCTTCCCTTTTACATGTCAAAAGCCAAGAAGGAGAAGATTTGGTTTGATCGACTCAAAGCGGAAAATGTTCGCGTGAAAACGTATGTCGACCTCGTTATTAACGATTCGAACACAAAGGCTGGCTTGATGAAACGATTTTCGCTCACTGAGGATCAGTATTACAACACCCTAACAAAGTTCAACGAGCGCTATTATAGCGTGATGTACTACCTGACAACCGCGGAGCTCGAATCTTTCCTCAATAAATTTTTCGAAAGCGAGCACTAGTTATTTTACCCGAACGTACACGTGACGCGTGCCCCCGTTTTCACTTTGGCGTTCATCGGTTTCGATGCTGTCCAGCGAACGCATCAGCAACAACAGCTTCTTAAAACCATAGTTGCGAGGATCGAAGTTCGGTTGTTTTTTCAATATCAGTGTTCCCACTTCTCCGAGAAATGCCCAACCACTTTCGTCAGCCAGGTCGTTGATACTACTTTTGATGAGGTTGACTGTGCGTTTATCAATCTGCGGAAGCTGTGCTTTGTTTTGTCTACGGCTTTTTACCCCTGCTACCGTTTCCTCTGTCGCTAGAATTTCGATGTAAATAAATTTATCGCAAGCAGTAATAAACGGTTCTGGTGTTTTGCGTTCACCGATCCCAATCACTTTCATTCCTGCTTCGCGTAATCGCGTAGCAAGCCGGGTGAAATCACTATCGCTTGACACGATACAAAAGCCATCAACACGACCTGAGTATAATATATCCATTGCATCGATGATCATCGCTGAGTCGGTCGCATTCTTCCCAACGGTGTAGCTATACTGCTGAATCGGTGTAATTGCATTTTCAAGCAGAACCGATTTCCATCCAGACGTGTTCGGTTTTGTCCAGTCACCGTAGATGCGTTTAAATGTAGGTGTTCCGTACTTGGCGATTTCCTCCAACATCCCTTTCACATTTGAATACGGAACATTGTCGGCATCGATCAGGACTGCGAAGCGCAAGTCCATGGTCCTATCTGATTGCATTTTCATTTCCTAGACAAGCTCGGTATTTCCTGTGATATATTTGAGGTCGTACCTGAATTTATCAATACGCCATCCAAAATCAGTGAAGCTTGCGTGCAGTTCATAAGCTCCGACAAACTCCCTTGTTTTACCACGGGAAGCGCTCTCCTTGAAGTGCGAAGCTGTGGCATAGCAAAATACTTTTGCCTGCACTTCCTCGTTATAAAAATCAACAATGAAATTGCCCGTGTGATGATGAACATGATCGATGTCCTTCAAGCCTTCACGCCAACGGTCACAAATTGCGCCCGCAACCAACTCCATGGCTGGTGCACCGTCCAACGATGAGGAGTCGAAATACACCTTTTCTTTAAAGACATCTTTTATGAGCAGATGCCACTGGCGGGAATCGGTATAAATGAACAGTTTGTTCACAAGCTCAATCACCGCTTCACGTTTTGTTTTAACTTCCATACAGCGATTTATTTCGTGAAGCGTAAAATTTCTTGCCACCGGGCCACCGAATTTTTACTACCGGTTGAACATAGTCTTACATGGCCGTGGATGACAAAAGATTTTTTTCGACCTTACACCAGCAATTGCGTTGTACTATGGGGTTTAGGCTTATCGCAGTCATCTCTGTTGGGCTGGTTTTTGGGTGCGTTTGCGCTAGTGCGAAAGAATCCGCAAACGACTCCTTTCTTTCATCCCTCACTAAAGCTGCCTATAGCACCTATCTCAACAAACCCGATAGCGCCATTAAACTGGCGAAACAAGCGTACGAGATTGCGATCCAGAACGGAGAGGGATATCATGAAGGCTACGCGGCTTTTGTACTCTCAAAGGCCTATTGGGTAAAAGCCAACTATCGCCTTAGCACGGAGTACGGCTTTAAAGCGCTCCGTGTATTTGAGCATTCGAGATTCAAACACGAATATGGAAGCAGTTTGCTTGCGCTGGCACGCACGCTAGTGGAACTTGGGAACTTCAATAAGGCGGACGAATTGCTCCTTCAGGCTGAATCGGTTGCGCGTCAAAGCAACGATGATCGATTGATAGCCGAGGTGCATCGAGAACGCTCATATTATTTTGCCGAGACCAATGACCTTGATTCTGCGCTGGCTCACACCGACAAGGGTCTTGAACTGTTCGAGAAACGTGGAGACTCACTCGATGTAAGTGTTTTGTTCAGCCGCAAGTCGCGGATTCTATTTTCCAAGAAGGATTACGAGAACAGTAAGCGTTATGCATTTCGCGGAATGTTAATGGATACCTTGGTTGGGAACAGAAGGGCGCTAGCTATATCATACTTCCAGGCTGCGCAAAATGAACACGCACTCGGGAATCTAACAAATGCGGAGAGGCTCTTGCGTCATTCCATCAGGATCAACAAGGAAATTGGCAACCTTTCGTCCCTTCTCCGAGCGCACGAACTACTTGCGACCGTCTATGCGGCAACCAAACGGTACGACCTCGCGCTCACCAACTTGTCGCTGGCGAGTCAGTTCAAAGACAGTCTATACAATTCCGAGAAAAGTGGGCAGGTCCAGGAGATGCAATCCATCTACGAACTGGAGGGAAAGGAAAATAGAATCAAGCTATTGGAACAAGAAAAGGCTATTCAGGATCAGGACGTCAAGAATCAGAAATTATTCCTCGTCATCCTTCTTGTCGGAATGTTGTTCCTTGTTGCTGTTCTTTTCTTCCTGACACGGCTGCGAGCCATCCAAAATAAAACCAATCTTGACCTCGCTGCCAAGAATATTGCAATCGAACAGCAGAAGGAGGAGATGCAGGCACAGGCTGAAAAGCTACAACAGTTAAATAACCTTCAGACAAAACTTTTTTCGGTAATCAGCCACGATCTGCGCGGGCCCGTTTCGAACCTGCAGTCGCTACTGGATTTATTGACTAAGAAGATGCTGACGCCTCAGGAATTTCTGACTGTGTCCGACAAACTCAAGACAAACCTAAATGTCACTCAGCGCACACTTGAGAACTTACTGAGCTGGGCCTTGAGCCAGATGGATGGAATCAAAACGGAAAAGAAAACGGTCGATATCGATCAATGCATTGATGAGGCTTGTAACCTATTGGATGAAGTTGCTTCACGAAAGGCAATTTCTATCACCAAAGCTTCGTCAAAAGGATTGTTTGTTGAAGCCGACCCTGATCAGTTACAACTCATTCTTCGAAATCTGATTCACAATGGTATTAAGTTCTCAAAGGCTGGCGATGA
>DASWTM010000254.1:0-9012 GCA_036402115.1 Chryseosolibacter sp. | reverse complement strand
ACCCTTTCCGTCCTTTGAAGTCTTCAGACTACTTCATACTCCGTGGAAGCAGAAAATTGTTAAGGGTTTATTGGGTGCGGACCTTGTCGGTTTCCACACACATGAATACGTGCAGCACTTTTTGAAAACGGTGCAAATGGTGGCTGGGTTAGATCATCAGTTCAGAAACATTATGCTGGCAGATCGGGTGGTGAAGGCAGATATGTTCCCATTGGGAATCGACTTTGACAAGTTTCACAACGCTGCCAATCAGCCGGAGGTAAAACAAAAAAAGACTGAGATACTTCAAAACTTCAATCACCGGAAAATTATTTTCTCCGTTGACCGACTGGATTACTCAAAAGGGATTACCCATCGACTCACAGGATTCGAGCATTTCCTCGAGCAGCATCCTGAGTGGCATGAGAAGGTTGTTTTTGTGCTGGTGGTTGTTCCATCACGACAAGTGATCATAAAATATTCAGAACGAAGAAAGATGATCGAAGAGCAAGTCGGGCGACTGAATGGGAAATATTCAAGCCTTCACTGGCAACCGATCATCTATCGATACAACCATTTGTCTTTCACCGAACTGTGCGCACTGTATGATGCATCGGATGTTGGATTGATCACACCTCTGCGCGATGGAATGAACCTTGTAGCGAAGGAATATATTGCAAGTTGCCAGGATAAAGGTGTGCTTATTCTCAGTGAACTTGCCGGTGCCGCGAACGAAATGGGTGAAGCCGTACTGGTGAATCCCCTGGACAAACAAGAAGTCGCTACTGCGATTTTAACGGGGCTCACGATGCCAAGGGATGAACAAATCCAGCGGCTCGAGATGATACAGAAACGGTTAAGGGATTACACCGTTATCCATTGGGTAAATGATTTTCTAAAGGAACTCGAGGCGGTGAAAGAAAGCCAGCGTGAGCAGGCAACAAAACATCTTTCGAAGTCTGAGTTGCGTGAGATTGGAGCAAACTTCAAGCGCGCGCATCGCAGGCATCTGCTCCTCGATTATGACGGTACACTAGTTCCATTAGCAAAACATCCCAAGCTCGCTATCCCAAATGATGACCTTCTGAAATTATTAAGCGTGTTGTCAGCGGATACACGCACTGAGGCAACGATCATCAGCGGTCGTGATAGCAAAACCCTTGAGCAATGGTTTGATGGTCTTCCAGTAAATCTTATAGCAGAGCATGGCGCAGCAGTCAGAATGAAGAATGGAACGTGGCAAATGGAAAAAGACCTTGATCAATCGTGGAAGCCGAGGATTCGCCCGACCCTCGAACTGTTCACCCAGCGGAGTCCCGGCTCAATGGTGGAGGAGAAAGCCCACACGCTCGCATGGCATTATCGAAATGTTGATCCTGAATTAGGATTTGTCCGGTCACGCGAACTTCTCGATAGTCTTCATCACTTGCTGCGAAATACCCCACTCAACGTTGTCGATGGCAATAAAGTAATCGAAGTCCGTCTGGCAGGTATTGACAAGGGCACGGTAGCATCGCGACTCCTGGAAGCGCATGAATATGATTTTGTACTTGCTGTAGGCGATGACAAAACCGATGAAGATATGTTCCGGGCGCTGGTCGATAAAGCAGTGACCATTAAAATTGGAGTGGGAAACACTGCTGCGAAGTTTAGCCTCACAAATCAAAATGAAGTGATTCAGCTGCTAAATCAGCTTTTGAATTAGCGGTAGATGCTGGAACCATTGTACCTACAATAATCGTTTGTACATTTAGGTATGTCATTGGAAAAGGAGATCCAGCAGGAGAAATTTGCGAATGAGCATGAAAAGGCAGCGGTGAATATTTTGTTCACCGGTAGCTGGCTTCACACACTCAATGCATCACGTCTAAAAAAGCACGATATCACCCCCGAGCAATTCAACGTGCTTAGAATTCTTCGTGGAAGTCATCCGAAAGCGATGATGCTGGCCGACATTACCTGCCGCATGTTAGACAAGAGCAGCAATGCTACACGCCTGGTCGAGAAACTTCGTCAAAAAGGATTTGTCAACCGA
Organism: Chryseosolibacter sp.; assembly: GCA_036402115.1. Classification (GTDB taxonomy): domain Bacteria; phylum Bacteroidota; class Bacteroidia; order Cytophagales; family Cyclobacteriaceae; genus Chryseosolibacter. The sequence continues at coordinate 6,998 of DASWTM010000254.1, read as the reverse complement.
GAGATTTGCGAGAACAACCGAAGGCAGGTCGATATATCGATCACTGAGCAAGGACTTAATGTCCTGAAAGCAATCGATACAGAAGAATCCACATGGCTGTCTATGCTGAAAAATATTTCGAAACAGGAAGCGATTGAATTGAACAAAATCCTGGATAAACTACGCGGTTGAACAGTTCAACATTCAAGGTCCGACATCCTAAGATAAAATGTTTTTGGAATTTGGTATTTGGTTCTTTAAACGAATTGAAGCGAAACTTTCGGAATTTGATTATACATCTGGTTACGCAATTCATTCGCTTCAGCAAGCACTTTCCTCCCCGCAGCAGTCAAACTGAAAATCCGTTTACGCCTTCCACCCCGTTCGCTGGTAGGATCACTCATCTTTGATGTGACGAGTCCTTTTTCTTCCAAACGTTTAAGAACAGCATGCACTGCGCTGATATTGAGCGTTCGCCCTGTTTGCTTTTCAATCTCATCCATCACAGCAACACCATAGGCTTCGTTGAGCAGGATGCCTACTGTCAACAAGATTAGTTCTTCCAGTTCTCCGATGTAAGTCCCTTTCATCGTCTATTCATTCTTTAAAACTTCTGCTGGATTGGCATGCGCAGCACGAATTCCCTGATAACAAATCGTAAGAAATGCGATGAATGCTGCCGCCAACGCTGCAAGTATAAACAGTGTAAAATCAATTTCCACCTGGTAGGCAAAAGTTGCGAGCCATTGCTTCATCATAAAATACGCTAAGGGGAAAGCAAACACGTTCGCAATGATGATCAGTGTGAAGAAACGTTTCGAGAACAACAGGAATATTTCCGAATCGGAGCTACCCATAACTTTACGGATACTCATTTCTTTCTTGCGTTGCTCTGCCGTAAAGGTTGACAAACCAAACAAACCAAGACACGCTACCAAGATCGAAAGTCCGGAGAACACCAGGGTGATCTTGCTCATCTTATTTTCGGCTTTGTAAAGATTCTCCAGATTGTTTTCGAGAAAGAAATATTCGAATGGCCAGCCTGGCATCTGTTCTTTCCATTGTTTTTCCATGTAGTCGAGGGTGCCCGCCACATCATCCTTAGCAATTCGCACGGCCATGTATTTAATGAACAAGTCGAATGCCCGCGGATTCAAATTCAAATCCATCACCAGTGGGCGGATAGGCTGATGCCGCGATGTAAAGTTGAAATCTTTCACCACCCCTATAATTTTTCGGTTCGGTCGCTGGCTGAACTTTTTGCCAATAGCCTCTTCGTTGGATTTCCAGCCCATCTGCTTCACAAGTGACTCGTTTACGACCAACGCAAGCGTGTCATCTGTATTCACGTCTTCGGAATAATCTCGCCCGGCAACAACTGGAATATTGAATGTCTTCAGGAAATGGTGACGGACGTTCAAGCGCGGAAACGGCTTCGATTCTTCAAGACCTTCAAAGTGATAATTGCCAACCTGGTGTTTCGATCCGAGGATCTCTTCAAGCGCTGTTACCTCGACAACGTTCGGATTTCTCAGGAATTCCGTTCTTAGGGTCTCAAAGTTCTTGGCAATTGGCGAGCGCGACACCGGGATCATGATCACATTGTCCTTTGTAAATCCGGTGTCACTGTTCTGCAACATACTAAGTTGATCGATGGCCACTCCTGTGCCGATGAGCAGGATAATCGACAAGGCAAACTGCACTACAACGAGAACTTTTCTGAAAGTTGCTCCACGCTCCTGGCTCATGTTTGACTTCAATGCCGTAATCGGTTTAAAGGAAGACAAGACAAATGCCGGGTAGATTCCCGAGAACATTCCAAGGGCCAGAGGGAGCGCCAGCAACAACAATATGTAGAACGGTTGGAGAAGGCTGGTCCAAGGAATATTCTTCTCCGCAAATGCATTAAAGATTGGAAGGACAAGAAGTACGATGGCGACAGCGATCACAACCGAAAGGAAACTCAGCATGATCGACTCGAACAAAAATTGAGTGATGAGTTGTGTGCGTTCTCCGCCAAGGGTTTTCCGCATGCCGACTTCCTTCGCGCGTTTTGCTGCACGCGCTGTGCTCAGGTTGATAAAGTTGATACACGCAATCAACAGAACAAACGCTGCAATTGACGCGAAAACGTAGACAGTGGTCACGCTGCTATTTGGCTGTATCTCATAATCCATGTGCGATTTCAAATGGATGTCTGCCAGCGGCATCAGTTCCAGCCTTACATCATTGCGAATAAATTCCGGGAAATACTTTTGAACAAATGCTGGCAGCTGAGCTTCGAGTGTCCCCGCGTCAGAGTTATCTTTCAATACTAAATACGTCCAGCATGGATTCCAATACCAGGTGTCGGGAAGCTGGCCGTTATACGATTCTTTTAGCGTCTCAAACGAAACAAGAAAGTCGAACTGGAAATGCGTATTCACAGGAACATCTTCCATCACAGCAGTGACCATGAGGTTTGTATTGCCCTGGAACTTCAGAAATTTTCCAACAGGATCGGCATCGCCAAAATACTTCCGACTTGTGCTTTCAGTCAGCACTACGGTATGCGTTTCACTCAACGCTGTTTTCGGATCTCCCTTCAGAAGTTTGAAATCGAAGACATTGAAGAATGTTGAGTCGGTAAAGAAAAGGCGGCCTTCGTTGAATTCTTTCGTGTTGTCAGTTGTGGCAACGGCCAGGGTAGGCGCCTGGAAGTTAAAGAAGCGCACCGTCTCAACCACCTGCCCGTTGTAATCATTTTTCAACGCTTCGGCCACGGGAAACGGCTGACTCGCGGAACGTTCACCGACTCCGTCCGCTTCAAAAATTTCATGAATGCGATAGATGCGATCGGCTTTGCTGTGCATCCGATCGAAGCTGTACTCATCCTTTATATATAGAGCGATCAGCAGGAAACATGCAATTCCGATCGCCAGCCCGAAGACATTCAAAAACGAATAGCCCTTCTGCTTGATGAACGTACGCGTGAAGACAGTGTAGTAATTCTGAAACATCATAAGATGAGGAGTTTGTTGGTAACGCTTGGCCCGCTTGATATTCGACCATCGAAAAAAGCGAAGGACGTTCCACACAAACTGCACATCGGCCATACGTTTTTTACCGGATTTCAGCGTCCGGAAAAAGATCTCGTAAGCATCGCCCTGGATCTCTTCCAGCAGTTCCGGATTGCAATACCAGGCTAGAAACCGGTCGGCCCAACGTGGTGGAGTCGCCTTAAGCATATGATCTACAAACGTGAATGTAATCTATATGTTTCATCTTTGTATAAGATAGTGCATTAAATCACGTCCCCAAAATGATTTCTTTAAAATAGTTGTATATACAATAATTGTATGTATCTTTATTTATGTTTTCACGTTAACATAACTAAACCGGAACAAAAAGCCGGAAATAGCCTTAACTAAGTAACGAATAACGATTATGAATACTGTATTACACAAAGCCAATACGCGTGGTCATGCTAACCACGGCTGGCTCGACACGAACCATACTTTTAGTTTTGCGAATTACTACGATCCACGCAGGATGAACTTCGGTGCGCTCCGCGTATTGAATGATGATTTTGTAGACGGAGGTATGGGGTTTGGTCGTCACCCTCACGACAACATGGAAATTATTTCCATTCCACTGGAAGGTGACCTCGAACACAAAGACAGCATGGGCAACATCGCGGTGATCAAGCAGAATGATGTGCAGATCATGAGCGCGGGCACAGGCATCTATCACTCGGAGTACAACAAGAACAAAGATTCGAAAGTCAATTTTCTGCAGATCTGGGTTTTTCCAAAGCAACGGAACATTCAACCCCGCTATGATCAGCGGACCTTCAAACCGGAAGACAGGCTGAACAAACTGCAGCAAGTGGTTTCAGCAAAGAAGGATGATGAAGGCGTGTGGATCAATCAGGATGCGTACTTCCATCTTGGAAATTTGCAGAAAGGGTTTTCAACCGAATATAAGATCAACGAGAAAGCAAATGGCGTGTATGCATTTGTGATCAAGGGAGACGTGACCATCAACGATCAGGCACTTAACAAGCGTGATGGTTACGGTGTGTGGGATACCGATAAGATTTCGATCAAAGCTGATGCTGACGCTGAAGTTTTGCTGATGGAAGTACCCATGCAATTTGAATAACATTATTGAACATACTCGCTTAAGGAAGAGCGTACTTAAAAATGAAAAACAGGAAAGTAACCCATACATTATACGCAGATACATTCGATATGGGAGGCATGCCGATACGGCAGGCTTTCCCGACTGCGAGGGTGGAACAGCATGACCCGTTCTTACTTCTGCATCACGCTGATGTTAAAGTACCAACGAATATCGAACCGGATGAGGCTGGCGTTGGCCCACATCCTCACCGCGGATTTTCCCCGGTCACGTTCATCTTCAAAGGAGCCGTCCACCATCGCGATAGCAGAGGAAATGATAGTGTCGTGTATGCAGGTGGTGCACAATGGATGAATGCAGGAATGGGTGTAATGCACAGTGAGCGTCCTCCGAAAGACATTCATGAACTCGGTGGCCGTCAGGAGATCATCCAGCTTTGGATCAACACGCCAAAGAAAAACAAGATGGACCAGCCGGCCTATTATCCACTGCAGGCAAACGAAACGAAGAAATTTGTAAGCGATGACGGGAAAGTCACCGTGAATGTTTTTGCCGGTGAAGTCCTCGGGCTCAGGGGAAGCATTCCGACACCAAGCGCTGTAAATGCTTCAACGTTGGAAATGAAAAAGGACGGAACAATTACAATTCCGGTCCCTACTGACCACAATGCCTTTTTGTATTTATTGAACGGAAAAATCAGTCTAGGCGGATTTGGTCTTGTCGAACCGCTCCATGCAGTTTTGTTTGACCGCGATGGCGATGGTGTTACAATCACTGCTGGCGAAGATTCAACCGTTCTCTTTATGAGCGCCCTTCCGTTGAACGAAAAAGTGGTTGCACATGGACCGTTTGTCATGAATTCAGAAACGGAGATCCTGGAAGCGATGCGTGATTATCAAAAGGGCAAGATGGGAATCCTCATCGAGGACTAGGACATTGTAGGAACTGTTTCGATTATTAACTGTTATATATTGCGGAGGCAATTCAAATTTTATGACACCGTTTGTAAACAGGCAAAAATCAGCTGAGTTTGAATCACCGGTGCTGGAGGTCATTCAACAAAGGCGAAGCCGCAGGGCTTATGAAGAAAAGCCCGTAGAGCAGGAGAAAATCAATTCGCTGTTTGAAGCAGCGCGCTGGGCTCCATCAAGTGTAAACGAACAGCCCTGGATTTATCTCTATGCAACAAAAGATCAAACGGATCTTTACAATAAGATTTTTGAATCGCTGAACGAAAGCAACAAGATCTGGGCGAAGCACGCTCCGTTGCTGGTGGTCAGTTTGATTCGGACTACGTACAGTCGAAACGATATGCCGAACCTTTCGGCACGGTATGACCTGGGAGCAGCAAATGCGCTGCTCTCACTTCAGGCCGCACATCATGGATTGAATGTTCATCAGATGGGCGGTTACAGCATCGACAAGCTTCGCGCTAACTTGAATATTCCACCACAGTTCGATCCAGTCGTTGTCATGGCGATTGGTTATCCCGGAGATGTTCAGCTTTTGCCTGAACATTTGAAAGTGAGAGAACTCGCGCCACGCGAACGATACGTACGACAAGAATTTGTAATGAACCAAAGCTTCTGATGGACTCAACAATCAACTGGGTGTCGGCAAAGATTGGTAATGACCAATACAAGACTCAGATCGTAACCGATACGCATACCTTTCTCGCTGATGAACCAGTCAGCAACGGAGGTACTGACCTGGCTCCTTCACCCGGAGATTTTCTGAGAACATCCCTCGCATCGTGTACGGCAATCACACTACGCATGTACGCAAATAGAAAAAAATTTGCAATCGATCAGATTGAAGTGAAAGTGGGAACGGAAACAAAAAATGGAAAAACTATTTTTCATCGGAAGGTGATCATTCATGGTGCAATCGATGACGCACAACGGAAACGCATGCTGCAAATCGCAAACGCATGTCCGATTCACAAAGTACTCGTAAATCCGATTGAGGTCCTTACCGATCTTAAGTGAGCATTGGCCGCACTATTTCACAATTGAGATATTAAGTCGAAATTGTAATTCATTAGCCGGCAACCTAACCTGTATGGTATGAAAGACATCACAAAAAAATATACGAACGGTGAAGTCACCGTGGTATGGAAACCATCTGAATGTATTCACTCCGGAATTTGTTTTCGCGGACTGGGTGACGTATTCGACCCTAGAAAAAGACCGTGGGTAACAATGGAAGGCGCGACAAGTGAGAAGATTATAGAGCAGATAAAGAAATGTCCGTCAGGGGCGTTGAGCTATTACTTGAATCGCGATACTGATGAGCCGGTCAAAGTGGAAGCGGAAACAATTGTTGAAACGATGGCCAATGGTCCGTTACTCGTCTATGGAAATGTAAGCGTGAAAGACAGCTCGGGTAGCATCACCAAAAAACACAACGTCACTGCCTTCTGTCGCTGTGGCGGATCGGCAAACAAGCCTTACTGCGATGGCTCACACAAAAAAGTTGGATTTGTTGGCTAGACTTTCGCCAGCTTCAGCGTGAAGGTGACTTCCGTTCCTATGTTAGTCGTACTCGCGATATTCATCGTGCCATCGTTGCGTTCGATAAATTCCTTACAGAGCAAAAGACCGAGACCTGTGCCTTTTTCCTGTTGCGTTCCACGTTTGGTAAAGTGTTCACGCGAACCGATGATCGTGTCGATCTCTTCCTTCGACATACCGATGCCAGAATCTTTTATCGAAACAACACAATGACCGTTGGATCGACTGGCTGCAATCCTTACCTCATCGCCAGCCTTTGAGAACTTAATACCATTGTGAATCAGATTTCGAAGAATGAGTTGTAACTGATCAGGGTCGGCTTCAACAAACAATCCTTTTGACGAAGCTTTGGTGATAGAAATTGCCTTTCGTGAAGCAACTTCA
>DASWTM010000253.1:0-3557 GCA_036402115.1 Chryseosolibacter sp. | reverse complement strand
GGTATGACGCGGATTTTTTGTTGGTGGAGATACTGGACATCAGCCTTGTCGATCAACGAAAAGTACGGGCTATAAATGGAAGGTTTGAAGCCGAGGTCTTCAAGGTTTGCGCTGACGGATTTCTTGTTTTCCACCAGTGCCGCCAGCCGCACCTTTGGGTACTTCTCGTGCCAATATTTTAACACCCGAAAATCAAAAGACTGAATGACGATTCGATCCCACGGCAGATATTGGTCGATGGTGTTGTATACTAAGTCAGAGAAGACTTCCGGTGTGGGATGAAATTTGTTATCTCCTTCGGGGGAGCTTTTGATCTCTATGTTATAATCAACTTCGTATTGTGAAAAGCTTTTGATGTGGTCTTCAATTGCGATGATGGCATCAACAAATAAAGGCTTCGAAATTTTCATTTTCTCCTGCTCAGGAAAACGCTCGTTGCCTTTGGAGCCGCAATCAAACCCACCGACCTGCTCGTAGGTCATTTGATAAATGTTGAATTTCTTTTCGTCTTTGGCAGCGATTGATGTGTTGTCTGGCTTCAGGCAGATTGCGGGATTCATCCATGGCTCGTGCGAAACAACCAGCTTCTTATCTTTTGTAACCGCCAGATCCATCTCAATGGTTGTGACGCCACTATCCAACGCAACGATAAAGGCGGGAATCGTATTCTCAGGTTTGAGCCCACGTGCACCACGATGACCCTGGAGATCGAATTTTGGAATATAGATTTGCGCGCTCACGGATATGGAAAAACAAATTGCTGCTGACAACAAAAATACCTTCATCTGTTTTGTTTCGTTTTAGACGACACACCGAATCGCTTGTCTCCTTCCTGAATGCCAAGTTCGATTCCGTTGATGAGCGAAGATAGTGCATACTGTCTAAATAAAAGAAGGGCCGTAGCCCTCCTTAACCTAAACTTAAAATTGTTCTAACGGATTATTCGCATCATCTGACCTCCACGTCTCATACCCATTGGGTTGAGCTGTTTGTTAATCGAGTAGGTAAAGCTTACCATAAAAATCCGTCCAAGCGAGTTTGTTGTTTGTCGTTCGGTGTAGTTGAGATTTGCGGTTTGATTCACTCCTAAAGCCTTATCGAGTAAATTATTTACAGCAAACTTCAGCTCACCGGTCTTATTCTTCAGTAAAAACCTTGAAACCGACAGATTAAGTAGTGGGATGGTCTGAGAAAAATTATTGTTTTGATTCTCATATTGCAGTAGTTCGAAACTGCCGCTGAACTGATAATCTTTCAAGAATGTAAGATTGCTTTCTGCCGTATAATTGTTGTTCAGGAACAACTGGTCGTTCTGCTGGAATTCGTATTGCGTAAGCTGCCTGTCAATTCGAGCACTCAGACTTAGATCGAATATTTCCTTGTAGCGATAAGAGTATCGGAATGTTCCTCCGGCTGACTGCGTGTTGATCGTGCTGGCTAAATCATTCAATAAGTTGATGCTTCTGCGGTTGCGGATATTTCCTCCAACACTGAATCGACTTTTAATTTTATTCACTGGAAAACTCACTGTTGCGTTTCCTGACACGTTCATGTTGTTGTCGACATTCACCGGTTTGGTGACAGAAATAAAATTATCGTTGATGGTTCGTGAATTGGTGATTGCGTTTGTAATGTAGTCTACGTCCAGAAAGGCGAAGAAGCTCATGAAGTTCATCGGATTGAATGTCGTGAAGTTCAATCGCCAGCTCTGCGAGTAAGCAGGACGCAAGTCAGGGTTTCCTTCGTAGATGTTTAGCGGATCACTGTTGTCGACCACTGGCTGAAGTTCCTGGATCGAAGGTTCCTGAACCGATGTCTCATAATCGAAATTCAGATGCTTTGATGTCGAAAAATCGTAGTTGAATCGAACGGTTGGGAGGAGATTCTGATAAGTGCGGGCAATTTCAACGTTGCGAAGCTCGAGGAAGCCTTCGAGGTAGGTTTGCTGAAGACTTCCACCTACCGTGAAATTGTACTTTTGCCGATTCATTCTAAAATTCAAACCTGCGCGATGATACTCATAGTCGCTATTGTACAGATTACTTAACAGCGCATCGTACACAGGTGCATCACCACTCACATCATTGACTATGCGTTCTACGTCATTGAGATTCTTCCGGAACGTGTAATTTGCTTCAAGATATTTTCTTCCGCCCAGCGGTTCGGTGTATGAGACTGTTGCGCCATACGTCATGTTCAATGTCTGCTGGTCACTGCTCTGACGGAAGAGGGTATCGGATTGCTGTGGAAAATAATTTATCGTGGTAGCATCCAGGAATCCTTCTCTACTATTTTCCCCATAGTTAAACAGAAGGTTGGTGGACAACGTTCTGCCCTTCTTTTTAAAGCGATGTCTCCATAGCAAAGTTGAATTAAGGGACGTGTTGGTTCCTGCGGCAAGCGAGAGTCGCTGCGTTTCATTTTGGAGCACATCGTTTGACGAGAAGTTTCGGCTTGTGCTTCGGTTTTCGGAATCCGTTTCATTGTACGTGAAAGCTGACGTTAGTTTTAACGCATTTGCAGAATCTATTTTATGATCGAGCTCCACGTTGACACGATGGTTGGCGTTGGTGTTGTTCGTCACACTTTGCTCATCGTAATTGAAACTGCTTCTCGAACCTGTTGCATCCGGCAAAAAATTTTCCCGGTAGGTGCTCTGATCCCTGTAATGGTCGAGGTAGTTGAAGAAATAACTGCCGTTGAGTTCAGTCTTCCTGGAAAATTGGTTATTCATGTTTATTCCTCCCGCGAGGGTAGACATAATTCCATTGGCGCGATTTCCAAAGTTTAAGGGAACGCCATTCGAGTTGTTATCGCTTAATGTGAGACGCATCGCTCCTCCTCCACTCATCATTTGCTGGGATCCTCCGGTGAAGTTCATGTAGTCTTCCATTGAGAACCCCTGCTCGTTAATATTATTACCCATTCCAAGAAACGAAAGCTGACGCGATTTTGTAAATCGGTTAAGACTTGCTCGCCCCTGGTAACGGCCCTCCGTTCCTACACCAGCCATCACACTTCCAAACGCACCGTTTCTCTTCTCTTCTTTTAGCTCGAGATTGATCGTTTTTTCGCGTGATCCATCATCTATGCCAGAAAACGTTGCCTGATCCGATTTTTTATCAAATAACTGGACTTTGTTGACGGCATCCGCGGGAAGATTCTTCGTTGCAAGTTTTGGGTCGGAGCCGAAGAATTTCTTTCCATCTACGGTGACATTTCGAACCTGCTCGCCCTGCGCGGTGATGTTTCCATCATTATCGACTTCTACTCCGGGCAACTTTTTGAGAAGGTCTTCCACAACCGCATTTTGCTTCGTCTTAAACGAGCTTGCATTAAACTCGATCGTGTCTTTTTTCACAACGACCGGTGCTTTTTCTGCCTGGATTTCGATCGCTTCTAATTCGTTGCTGGCCGGTTCCATCTGAAGTTTGCCGAGTTCAATGACTTGGGCTGTCTCCGGAGTGGTGATCTTCTTCGTAAAGTTTCGGAAGCCGATAAAGCTTACCTTGATGAGGTGTTCACCTTTGTTGACATTCTTAAGCGTAAAATTCCCG
>DASWTM010000252.1:0-4310 GCA_036402115.1 Chryseosolibacter sp. | reverse complement strand
ACCTTTTCTTCCCGTGTAGTCAAGCGCCATGATGCCGAGGTTGTTCAACGGAAGCTGGATTGGACCACAGGTTTGTTGGTGAACGACTTTGCCCGTTACCGATCTGTCAACTTTGTTCGTTAGCCAGTCTTTGCAGGCTACTGCTTCAAGTTGAAGAACATTCGTCAAGTATTCGTTGAACTTCGAGTCTTCGTATTGAACAGGCTTGAACGAAACCGGTTGTTTTGAATCTTCAAGAATAGTTTTCGGTGAGGAACCAAATAGATGCTTCAACTGAAGATCCACAGGCTTTGGACCTTTTCCATTTTTTGAAAATACCAGTTTCTGATCACCGGTTGATTCACCGACAACGTAAAACGGTGCGCGTTCGCGTTCCGAAACTCTTTGTAATGTCTTGAGATCTTTTTCTTTGATAGCGAGCCCCATCCGTTCCTGCGACTCATTGCTGATAATTTCTTTGTCCGACAATGTTGGATCACCAACAGGAAGTTTGTCAATGTGTATGGTTCCACCAGTTTCTTCCAATAATTCTGACAAGCAGTTCAAGTGTCCGCCTGCCCCGTGATCATGAATGGTGATGATCGGGTTTTCATCTGCTTCCACCATGGCACGGATGGCGTTCATCACACGCTTCTGCATCTCCGGGTTTGAACGCTGGATAGCATTCAGTTCGATTGCGTTTCCATATTCACCGGTAGCGACTGAGGACACTGCGCCACCACCCATTCCGATTCTATAGTTATCACCACCAAGCAACACAATTTTGTCACCAGGCTTTAGGTGGTCTTTTTTGCTGTCCTGTGCTTTTCCAAAACCAACACCTCCAGCAAGCATGATCACCTTATCGAAGCCATACTTTTTGTCTGCTTCAAAATGTTCGAAGGTGAGTACGCTTCCGCAGATGAGAGGCTGTCCGAATTTATTTCCAAAATCTGACGCGCCATCAGAAGCCTTGATGAGAATTTCCTCCGGACTCTGGTATAACCATTTGCGTGCTTCGAATTTCTTTTCCCAATCTCTTCCATTTTCAAGACGCGGGTAGGAGGTGATGTACACTGCTGTTCCTGCTAATGGCAACGAACCCCTTCCGCCTGCAAGTCTGTCGCGGATCTCACCACCCGAACCAGTAGCGGCACCGTTAAATGGCTCAACTGTAGTGGGGAAGTTGTGTGTCTCTGCTTTAATGGAAATAACGGAATCGATCTTTTCAGTCTTGAAAAAGTCAGCAACATCCTGACGCGCTGGAGCAAACTGTTCGATTTCCGGACCTTTTATAAACGCAACGTTGTCCTTATACGCGCTGATGAGATAGTTCGGATTTTCCTTTGACGTTTGTTTGATGAGTTGAAAAAGCGTCTGCACTTTTTCTTTTCCATCGATAACAAATGTCCCATTAAAAATTTTATGACGGCAGTGTTCGGAGTTCACTTGTGAGAACCCGAATACTTCGCTGTCAGTCAGCTTGCGCCCGAGTTGTTTGCTTACACCTTCGAGGTAATCAATTTCTTCTTTGCTGAGTGCAAGTCCTTCCTTCTCATTATAGGCCGCAAGATTGTCAACTTCCTTAATCGGCTCAGGTTTATGATTGATTGTAAAGATGTCCTGGTCGAGTGTAGTGTAAAGCACTTCCAGCATCCGGTCATGCTTGGCAGAAGCGGAGTCAGCAACCGTGAACTCTTCGATCCGCTGAATTCCCGTGATCGCCATGTTTTGTGTGATCTCAACCGCATTTGTGCTCCACGGGGTTACCATTTCTTTCCTTGGCCCGATGAAGAAGCCTTTTAGAATGCTCTCCTTGAGTGGCTCAGCTCCGCTAAAAAGCCATGTAAGTTTTTGAATGTCTGCTTTTTGCAATGGGTGTGCCGAGCCAACAGCGTAAAGTTTGTTGGCGTTCGAACGAAAGAATAAGATCATTGAACTTAGTGGTCGATTAGAAGCTGCAAAAATACTAGCATTTTATGGTTTTTCGGTGCAAAAAAATTGATTTCTCAACTGGTATGGTCGCAATCGATAAAACTGTTGGCTGCTCTGTATTATCTTGCAGCGCGAACTTACAAAACATGAAAAACCTTCTGTCTTTCGCTTTCATTTTGATGGCACTGGTTGCAAATGCGCAATACGATCCTGACTATAAGAAAAAGATTCAACCTCAGCAGGAGGATGAACATTCGCCTTTTAATGTTGGTCTTGGGATAGGACTCGATTATGGTGTTATTGGCGCGAAAGTAGCCGGATACCCAATCGAGCGTCTTGGACTGTTCGCTGGCGCGGGCTACAACTTGCTAGGCGTTGGTTATAATTTTGGGGCCATTGGCAAAATTCTTCCAAGAAAGCGAGTTTGTCCATACGTAACGGGTATGTACGGCATCAATGCCGTGATTGTGGTGGTGGGCGCTGACGAGTACAACGAATCGTATACCGGACCAACGTTTGGAGGCGGGATCGAACTGCGAGTGGGCCAAAACCAAAACTTCATGAACTTTGGGTTGCTAGTACCAGTTCGTTCTCAGGAATTTTATGATGACTGGGATATTGTGAATGCAAATCCAACGATCGAAACAACTGATCCCCTTCCCGTTGGTTTGAGCATCGGTTATCACTTCAAATTTCAGTAATCAACGCTCAATGAAATATGGGATTGATTGATTGATCAACCCCGTATGTCCACTTTCCAATATTTCCAAGCGATAGTTTTTGACACGCTTGAGAAGGTGATTCATGTTGGATGGAGCGATCACCTTGTCATACTTACCAACAATCAGTGTAAGTCGAATTGAATTTTCATTGATTGCTCTGCTGATAGCGCCCAGGTCCGGAGTGAGATGGCGAAACACCACCCACGAGTAATAAACTCGTTTTCTCTTTTCCTCCGTGTTCATCTGATATTCAGCAAAGCGAATAAGTCCTCGATCTACGACTCCGCTCTTATTCAAAGACTCAGCGATTTTAATAAACCGATTGGGACGCAGGATCATGCTCTTAAAAAACTTCCGAAGCAGGATGGGGTACGTAGCCAAACTATACCAGAAGCTTGTTTTGATGCCATCGGGTGCGATCAGATAGATGTCATCAACACGTGTGGGAAAAAATTCAACCACGGTGAGAGCGAATTTTCCACCCAGACTAAATGCGCCAACTGAAAAACGATTAATATTATTTTCAGTTAAAAATTGTCCAACCGTTTCGGACCATTCTTTCTTGGAGAGAATCTTCTCATCATGCGCCCAACTGCTTCTACCATGGAAATAAAGGTCAAACACGTAAAACGTATAATGTCTTGCCAGTGATTTAGTTAAGGAGTCGAACACGGAAAGATCCTGACCGAAGCCATGGAAGATTAACAAATGTTTGGCACCACTGCCGGTTTTTGCGTAGTGAAGCTTGCTGCCATTAATTGTCACAAACTTGTCGTAGATCATGCTGAATTTCTGGTCGTGGTTCCCAACTTTACATAAATTTTTAAGTTTTATAAAATAATAACGATGACATGCCGTCTTTGAGTAAAACAGAGCAGGTATGGACCTTGCCATGCAGATAAAGGAAGAAACATTTCTGAAGGAAAAAGACCGGTTGCTGAGCTTTATTCGCAATCGCGTTTCTTCTACGGAAGAGGCGGAGGATATTCTGCAGGATGTTTTCGTTCAGTTTGTTGCTGGCTTTGATTCAATTGATTCGCTTGATCGCGTGACATCATGGTTGTTTTCCGTAGCGCGAAATAAAATCATTGACCGGTACAGACGCGATGCGGCACGGCCAAAGCGCGCTGACCTCGAGTTTCAAGCGGGAAGCGATGACGATACACCGATCACGCTTTCCGAAATTCTTCCTGATCTGGGCAACACGCCTGAAGACTCTTATTTAAGAGATATGCTATGGGAAGAAATCATGGAGGCACTCGATGAACTTCCAGAAGATCAACGAACCATCTTCATTCAGAATGAGATTGAAGAAAAAGGATTTCGTGAGATAGCAGAAGAGACAGGCGTTTCCATTAACACACTGCTCTCACGCAAGCGTTATGCGATCCTGGCATTGCGCAAGCGTTTGCAGAAACTGTATGATGAATTATGAACACGCATAACGATATTGGTATGAACAAGGCAGTAAAGATTATTAAGTGGACAATACTCGGGATAGTATTTGTCATCGCCTTTGGCTGGGTTGTGATGTTGCTCTGGAACTGGCTGATCCCGTCAATCTTTACCCTTCGTGCAATTACTGTCTGGGAGGCACTAGGCTTACTACTGTTAGGTAAACTTGTGTTCGGTGGCTTCCACGGTAAAGACAGGTCACGCAACAGCATGCGATGG
>DASWTM010000251.1:0-6654 GCA_036402115.1 Chryseosolibacter sp. | reverse complement strand
TTCAACGTTGATAAACAATCAATTCACGGCTGTCAATGGCAAGCTTCAATTGTTGAATAATAATCTTCACGATGAAGTGCTGAACAACAATCAGAAAATGATTGATGCCTTCAATGAAATGCAGAAGGCTGTGAAGATGCTTAAAGTAGACATGACTTCTGCCATGAGTATCACGATCACATACACGGATAATGATGGAGATTAAACGCTCTTAATGAAGGATTATTTCCAACGATATACACCTTCATCCACGCTGGCCGTCTTTCGGATCGTGCTGGGCGCGCTGATGTTTTTTGGTATCGCACGCTTTTGGGCAAACGGCTGGATCGAAGAGTTGTATGTGTTGCCAAAGCATTTTTTTCCTTTTTACGGTTTCGAATTCGTCAGGCCACTGGGTGAGTTTACGTACGTCCTGTTCGCTGTCTGCGCGATTTCATCCTTGCTCGTAGCGCTGGGACTGTTTTATCGGGTCGCGATCGTTTTGTTGTTCACGAGCTTTACGTACATCGAGCTGATCGATAAGAGCACGTACCTGAATCACTATTACTTCATCAGTATGGTTTGTCTGCTGATGATCTTCCTTCCGGCCCACGTTCGTTTTTCACTCGATGCATGGCGCGATCGAACCCTTGCGAAAGCCCTCGTTCCCCAATGGACCGTTGATGCCGTGAAACTTCTTGTGTGCATCGTATACGTGTATGCCGGTCTGGCCAAAATCAACAGCGACTGGTTGCTCAACGCTCAGCCGCTCCGTATCTGGCTCCCGGCAAAAAATGATCTGCCCATAGTGGGTCCGTTGTTCAGTAAGGTGTGGGTTGCATACGTGTTTAGCTGGATGGGATGTCTCTATGACCTGACGATTCCCTTCCTCCTGCTCAATCGCAGCACGAGGCTATTTGCCTATGCGGGTGTTATCGTATTCCATGTGATCACGGCCATCCTCTTTCCCATCGGAATGTTTCCATACCTGATGATTGGAACTGCATTGATCTTCTTTTCGCCAGCGTTTCACACTTCGTTGCTTAACTCGATAAGCAAATTCTTCCGGTTCAGGACCGTGTCTCTCGATCCGGGAAGTCAGTACACTTTTTCGTCTGTGGGTAAATCGTTCACGCTCGGTGTTTTAGTTATATTTTTTTCGATCCAGCTCACAACACCATGGCGTCATGTGTTGTACCCTGATGAAGTGTTCTGGACGGAAGAAGGATATCGCTTCTCCTGGCGGGTTATGCTGATGGAAAAGGCAGGCTATGCTGAATTTACCGTGAAAGATAGGAATGGCGATTATGTCAAAGTAAACAACAGCGACTTCCTGACACCGCTTCAGGAGAAAATGATGGCATCGCAGCCGGACATGATGCTTCAATACGCACACATTCTTCGAGAGTACTACAAGCAACAAGGCTTTGAATCACCCCAGGTATATGTGGATTCGTACGTCACAGTAAATGGAAGGTTGGGTAAGCCGTTGGTAGACGCCACGACTGACCTCGCACAAATTGAAGATACGTTCGCTCATAAATCCTGGCTACTCCCCTTCGGAAATGATATCAAGGGTCTTTAACATATTCCTGCTCCTGGTCATCACCGTTCCGGCCTTTGGTCAGTTCAGTTTGTCCGGCAAAGTATTTTCGCAGGCAGATAGCGCTGCCGTTAGAGACTGTTATGTTCATTTGAATGACGGCAGGCATGTGGCGATTACCGATAGTTATGGAAGATTTGTACTGGAGGATCTTCCTTCCGGAACGTATGTGGTCACCGTGATGGAGATCAATTTCGTTCATCAGACAATTGAAGTAACGATCAGGGACAAAAATCATCACATTAATGTTGCGCTTCAGCCGCGTGATCAGATACTACAAGAAGTTGAGATTACGGATCAGCGAAACGATTTCGGTTTTACACGAATGCGATCCGTAGAAAACCTTGGAATTTACGAAGGAAAGAAAACCGAAGTAATCATCCCCGAACAGCTAAGTGCTAATCTGGCAACGAACAATGCACGCCAGGTGTACGCGCGCGTAGCGGGTTTGAACATTTGGGAAAACGATGGTGCAGGGTTGCAACTCAGCATCGGTGGACGCGGCCTTGATCCGAACCGTACCTCAAATTTCAATGTAAGGCAAAACGGGTATGACATCAGTGCCGATGCGCTTGGCTATCCCGAGAGTTATTACACACCTCCGGTTGAAGGAATCGGTCGGATCCAGATTGTGCGTGGTGCGGCTTCGCTACAATATGGAACACAATTCGGTGGACTGATCAACTTCATCATGAAGAAACCGGTCGCTGATAAAAAATTGGAACTGCTGGCACGACAAACAATTGGGTCATTCGGATTTTACAACGCCTTTACAAGCGCGAGTGGTACGGTGAACAAAGTCAGTTATTACACCTTCTATCAGTACAAACGCGGAGACGGATGGCGTGAGAATTCGCATTTCGACAATCATACAGCATATGCGAACGTGAACTATGCGTTCTCAGAAAAAACAAAGATCGGTGTTGATGTGACGCAGATGGGCTACCTGGCGCAGCAACCCGGTGGATTGACCGATGACATGTTCCGGATGAATCCGAGGCAATCAAAACGCGAACGAAATTGGTTCAAGGTAAACTGGAACATGCTCGCCCTTCACGTGGATCACAAACTGGATGACCAAAACGAATTCAACGTTCGCGTGTTCGGACTCTCCGCCTATCGTTACGCGTTGGGCTTCCGTCCTAACCGAGTGGCAACGGTTGACGATAACAGTCCTCGTGATCTCATCAAAGGAAATTTTGAAAACTGGGGAACGGAAGCGCGATACCTCAAACGATATACCTTGTCTGGTAAACCATCCGTATTGCTTCTTGGTGCGCGCTATTACCATGGATTCAATCACAGCACGCAAGGTGAAGGAAGCACCGGGAAGGATGCCGATTTTGCCTATGTAAATCCAGATCAATACATCACCTACGATTACCGTTTCCCCAACCGTAACACGTCAGTTTTTGCTGAGAACATTTTCTTCGTGAGTGAGAAACTTTCGATCACACCGGGTATACGGTTCGAGTACATCAACACGAAGTCGGATGGGTATTACGGCAACATCATGCGAGACCTTGCGGGTAACGTCATCGAAATTACACGTACGGAAGAAGCGCTGGAAAATGCGCGCCAATTTCTTCTCGCGGGAGTCGGCATCAGCTACAAGCCCAATCCTCACGTAGACATTTACTCGAACTTCTCCCAAAACTATCGTTCGATCACCTTTAGCGACATGCGCATCTCGAATCCATCGGCTGTGATCGATCCAGACATGGAAGATGAAAAAGGATACTCGTTCGATCTCGGTGTTCGCAGTGAACAGACAACGCTGATTAATTATGACGTCAGTGTTTTTTATTTGAACTATGATAACCGCATAGGCGAAGTGCAGTTTGCCGATGAAAACAATCGTGTACTTCGCAGACGCGGAAATGTGGGCCAGGCGGTGATCAATGGTGTAGAAGCATATGGAGAAGGCGACATCCTTCGGCTGTTGCGTCCCGATCGTGAGGCATGGAGTGGTGTGTTGTTCACTAACGTTGCGTTTATCAACTCCACATACAAGTCGAGCGAAGTGCCAGGGGTAACAGGTAAGAAAGTTGAGTTTGTGCCCGACATTAATTTGAAGGCAGGCGTTCGGGTAGGTTACAAAAATTTCAAGGCGTCATTCCAGTATACATTCATGTCAGACCAGTTTTCAGAAGCAACCAATACAGTTGAAGGTGGAGTGTCAGCTGTTGTTGGATTGATTCCAGCATACGACATCATGGATTTGAGTATGTCGTATCAATATAAACGATTCAGGCTTGAGGCTTCGGTGAACAATCTTGCTGATAAAATGTATTTCACGCGTAGAGCTACAGGTTATCCGGGGCCGGGAATTTTGCCTTCCGATGGACGAGGATTCTTTCTCACACTGCAGGCAAAGATCTAGTCAATCCGGGTCGCTGACGTTGAGTTGCTTTTTGCGCTGTGTGCTCTCGAAAATTGCACCTGCCTTACTCTCGTCAACATGAAAGTGCCATTCATTCCGTGGCATCACGCTGATCACCGGCCCATGCTTGCAGTTGTCGGTGCATCCGGTTTTGATCACCTTCATTTGTTTCTTGAGATGGTTCTCTTTGACAGCGCCTTTCAACTGCTTGTAGATAAGCTTACCACCACGCTTCTTGCATTTGCTTCCGCAGCAAACGTATAAAATGCAATCGGGCTGTATGTGGTAATCTTTTGACACGCGCCTTTACGATTCAGTTCCAGAATCAATTCTGATCTACCGCTTTCGACACTTTCCGGTAAACGAATGAATGATAAACGTGTCTGCGCAGAAAACGGTCGGGTGTTGCAGAATTGACAAGCTTGAGGTACGTATTCCGCGGCACGCCAAAATACTCATAACTGCTGCCATCGATAAAATTGATGAGCAGCGTCTGACCTTTATACAGAAAGTCAACCATCTTTGACGAGGTCACCACTTGCGTGTAGCGCTCCAATTCAAGCGCATGGGTCTCAGGTGCAACGCTAACGAGCAGGTGATACGCCTCAATGAACGCCTTGCTCTTCTCTTCCGCCTGCTTCTTGGCCTCATCGTCCTGGATCTTGTCCGGATGATGGTCTTTCATGAAATTGCGGTATACGGTCTTTAAATCTTTTAATCCGGTAGTCTTCTCAACCCCGAGCAGCTTTCGAGCTTCAACAATTTTCTTCATTCGGGTGCAAAGATAACGGTTCTCATGTGCATTCCATGTGCCGGCTTCAGAAATAAGCCATGGGCAATGACGAAGTACGAATGACGAATGACGAATAAATGCAGAGCGGCCGCCAATCCCCATCACCCATTGCCATTCATTCGTCATTCGTCACTCTTCATTCGTCATTTTCCCTCACACCCTCGGAGGAATCAACTTATACACCACAGGCGTCACAATGCGTGACAGCAGCGTTGAGCTGATCAATCCGCCAATCAGCACAATTGCCAGGGGTGAAATCAGTGGATTCACAGACAACGCGATCGGAAGTAATCCGCCTATTGCAGTCAATGAAGTCAAGATGATCGGAAGGAAACGGACTTCACCTGCTTCGCGAATCGCCTCGTCAACGGACATACCTTGCTGTCGCAATTGATTCGTGAAATCAACCAACAGAATGGAGTTTTTCACTTCCACCCCGGCAAGTGCAATCAGTCCGATAATGGCAACGAATGACAATGGATTGCCGGTGAACATTAGTCCCAATACAGCTCCTACAATACCGAGTGGAATGACGCTTAGAACAATCAATGTACTCTTGAATGTTTTGAACATAAGAATCAATACAGCGATGAACATGAAGACAGTTACAAGGATCACCGTCCCAAGTCCTCCGAACGATTCCTGACTGGCTTCCACATCCCCTCCCATCACAAACGAATAACCTGCTGGCAACTTCAAACTCTCCATCTTCGCGACTATCTCATTGATCACCGTTTCATTCAAGTATCCTTTTTCTACGAAGCTCGAAACAGAGACCGTCCGTACTTTATTATAGTGGTCGATGCTGAGCGGAGAAGTTTCAAATTTTAATTCCGCGATTTGCGCGAGCGGAATGGCCGCACCCAGTTGGTTGTTGACAAAAACGTTGTCGAACGAATTTAACGTTGCCCGCTCCTTCTTTGACGTTGTTAGTACCACGGAGAAATCTTCGCCTTCCGTATCTGAATATTGGCCTAGATTCAATCCGGCAATAGCGAGTCGCACGGTTCTGTCAATGTCAACGGTGTTGATGCCACTCATCCGTGCCTTTTCCTGATTGATCGCAACACGGATGTCACTCTTCAGGTTGCTCACAGGATTGTTGACGTAAATGGTGCCTTCGGTTTCCTTCAACATCCTTTCTACTTTTGCGGATAGACTTCTCAACGTATCAAGATTGTCGCCCAACAGACGCACCTCAACCGGAGCAACGATCGGTGGTCCCTGCTCAAAATTCTTCACTTCAATTTTCGCTGCTGGAAAATTCCGGAACTGGTCGCGGAGGGCGTTGATGATCTCAAGCTTTCGTTCGGCAGACGTGTTGTCGTCCAGCTGCACAAAGATCTGTGAGAAATCGGTGCGTTCATTCTCCTGGATGACATTATAATACACTCGCGGATTTCCTTTGCCGACATTCGAGGCATAGTATTGAACCTCGGGAATCTGGCTCAACGCCTCTTCAACATACAACGTCACCGAATCTGTTTTTTCAAGGTTTGTTTGTAACGGTGTAATGGTGTTGATGATAAACTGCGGCTTTTCAGAGGCCGGGAACAAACTGAAGCCAATGACAGGAAACAATTGAAGTGATCCAAAAAATATAACACCAGCAACGATCAGGGTTACGACCGGATGCTTTAGGGCTTTGTCCAGGATGCGTGAGTAGCTCGCATGAATCAGTTTCTGCAACGTTTTAAGGAATACATTTTCACCATGCGCCTTTTCTTTCAGCAAACGGCTCGACAAAAAGGGAATCACGGTGATCGACACAATCATCGAAGCAAGGACCGACATGATTACCGCCAGCGGCAAACCACGAATGAAGTCACCGGCACCTTCGGGAAGAAATACCAACGGCATGAAGGCGATGATCAAGGTCGCAGTACATCCTACTAC
>DASWTM010000250.1:0-20319 GCA_036402115.1 Chryseosolibacter sp. | reverse complement strand
ACAGTTGATTGAATAGTTGATTGTAAAGTGATTCTCTTCCCTTATTTTTGATGGATTTTTTAGTTTAATGGACAATAAAATTCGGAGAATTGGAGTGTTTACATCGGGTGGCGATGCTCCAGGAATGAATGCAGCCATCCGCGCGGTTGTTCGCGCGTGCACCTATTATAAAATTGAAGCTTTCGGAATTATGCGGGGTTACGAGGGCATGATCGAAGGTGATTTTGTTAAGCTCGGAGCCCGCTCTGTCGGTAACATCATCCAGCGTGGTGGTACGATATTAAAGTCGGCACGAAGCAAAGAATTCAGGACACCGGAAGGTCGCCAGAAGGCGTACCAAAATATTAAAGACGAGAACATCGATGCGCTCGTGGCGATCGGTGGAGACGGAACATTTACTGGTTTAAACAAATTCTACCAGGAGTTTAAGGTCCCATCAATCTGTATCCCGGGCACCATCGACAATGACCTTCCAGGGACGGATTATACGATCGGATATGACACAGCAACAAACACCGCTGTGGAAGCCATTGACCGCATCCGTGACACGGCCATGTCGCACAACCGATTGTTTTTTGTTGAGGTAATGGGAAGAAATTCCGGCTACATCGCGATCAACAGCGGAATTGCAGGGGGTGCAACAGGGATTATTATTCCCGAAGAACAAATGGACTTTGATGCCCTCTACAGTCTGCTTGGGGAAGGGAAAGAGACAAGCAAAAAGTCTAACTTAATTGTCGTTGCTGAGGGATCCAAAATTGGCGATGCCAATACGCTGGCTAAGAAAGTTGCGGAGCGTTCATCGTATTTTGATATTAAGGTAACTGTCCTTGGACACTTACAGCGTGGTGGCACACCGACTTATTTTGATCGCGTACTCGCAAGCCGCATGGGTATTGGTGCGGTTGAGGGATTGCTAAAGGGGGAACGTGACGTGATGGTTGGCATTCTGAACAACAAGATTGTTTACAATGATTTCACCACGATCATGACCAACAAGCACGAAATTGATAGTGAGTCATTACGCATTGCAAAAATATTATCTATATAATTTAATCTCGGCAGTTCATGAAGGAGCTTACCATTGGCATTGATATCGGAGGAACGAATACGAAGTATGGCATCGTAGATAAAGAAGGTCATGTCATTTTTCATGGAAGTATTTCAACTGCCGAGTACGAAGAATTTAAGGATTACTTTAAAGGACTCGCCAATGCGATCCGCGAAGCGATCAAAACACTGAAGGGAGATTTCAAGATTCTTGGGATAGGCGTGGGCGCTGCTAATGGCAACTACTACAAAGGAACAATTGAACGCGCCACAAACCTGAAGTGGAAAGGAATCATTCCGTTGGCTGACATGCTGAAGGAAGAGTTCGACATGCCTGCTATCATTACCAACGATGCGAACGCTGCGGCTGTGGGCGAAATGGTATATGGTTCAGCGAAAGGCATGAAGGATTTCATCGTGATCACGTTGGGAACTGGTCTTGGATCTGGTTTCGTTGCGAACGGAATGTTGCTGAACGGAAAACACGGCATTGCTGGTGAAGTTGGCCACACCTCCGTGAACCCGGCCGGAAGATATTGCAATTGTGGAAAGCGTGGATGTCTTGAAACATATGTGTCCGCCACGGGTATTAAAAGAACAGTTTACAAACTCCTTGCTGATCACCTCGAGCCGAGTGAGCTTCGCGGCATCAGTTTCGACAACCTCAATACAAAGATGATCACCGAAGCGGCTATTCGTGGCGACATTGTGGCGCTCGCTGCTTTCGAATACACGGGACGAATCTTGGGAATGAAGCTGGCCGAAACGGTCGTGCACACCGACCCTGAAGCAATCTTCTTGTTTGGAGGTTTATCCCTCGCGGGTGATTTGATATTTAAACCTACGATCCGGCATATGGAAGCCAACCTGATGCCGCTTTTCCGCGGAAAGGTCAAGGTTTTACCATCGGGTCTTCAGAATCAGGCCGCCCCAATTCTTGGCGCCAGCAGTTTGGTTTGGAATTACCTGGACAATACGCAGCGACAGTTTGAGAAGGTCATCGCGTGATCTTAAATAATTGACAGTTGGCAACAGGCAATTGGCAAGGAAGACAGGTCAATCGGCTAACCAGCGATTTTGCCTACTGACTATTGCCTATTGCCTACTGACTTAAAGCGGCTGGCATATCTTTAGTACCGGGAATTCCATATTGGACTTCCATGCGTATCTGGTTATTCATCAGTTTTTCTTTTCTCTTCGTAGGTTCAGTGTTCGGTCAAAGAGACAGGCCAAGAATTGAAGATCAGCGACCTGTGTCAACCGATGAAGACACTCCCGTCACTATTCAACTTACCGATCTGATTGTTCGCGACCGTGATGACTGGTTCTACCCTTTCGGCTTCACGCTAACGGTGCAGGAAGGCAAGGATTACTCGCTGAACGGGAATACTGTGACGCCTGCCCAAGACTTCCACGGAAAGCTGAAAGTTCCTGTCATCGTTAATGATGGTGAGCACGACAGCAAGCCTTACGATCTCGAAGTTACGGTCAGACCGGTAAACGATGCCCCGGTCATTACGGCACAAGTACCTTTGAGTGCGAATGAAAATCAGGCACTCACATTAAAGCTTACCGACCTCACGATAAAAGATCCGGATGATGATGCATTCACATTGAGCCTGTCAGCCGGAGAAAATTACACAATTTCTGGAATGACCATAACTCCTACAACCGACTATTCAGGTCCGTTGACGGTGTCCGTAACTGCGAGTGATGGAGAAGCAACCTCTGCCCCTTTTGACGTCAAGATAGATATCCTCCCTATAAACGACATTCCTACAATTACGGGACAAGTTTCGCTCGCCACTCCACAAGCGAAAGCGATTACTATTGAGCTTTCCCACCTTACCGTAGAAGATGCTGACAACCCTTACCCTACCGGTTTTACACTTGACATTTCTGCACCAGCAAACAATACGTACACCGTGAGTGAAAACACCGTGCAACCATCTCCAAACTTTGATGGCGTATTGTCTGTACCGTTACGCGTCAGCGATGGAAAGGATTATAGTCCAACTTACAATCTTCAAATCACAGTGACTGCAGCGAACAATTCTCCGGTCATCACAGGGCAGTCACCCGTTTCGATAAAAGAAGACGAAGTGTTCACGCTGCAATTTTCTCACCTCTTCGTTACCGACCCTGATAATGTCTACCCCAACGGGTTCACAATGAAAATTGCCAGCGGACCAAACTACGCGGTAAGTGGAACCCAGATCACTCCTGCAACGGACTTTACAGGAAAACTGATCGCCAGTGTTACGGTCAATGACGGCAAGAATACAAGCGCGCCATTTAATTTTGAGATTAATGTTGGGTCAACAAACGACTCGCCCGTGGTAACGCTTGAAGCAGAGCCTTTGATCTTCAGGCCAGGTAACGGACCAGTTAACATTTCAGAAGCATTGCAAATTACCGATGTTGAAAATGATTCGATTGTCCAGGCGGAGATTTCCTTTTTCACACAATCGTATACTCCAGGCTATGACGAGCTAAAATTTCCCGGCAGTGAAATTATCCGAAGTACTTTTGATGTGCAACGCGGAATTCTATTGTTGACGGGTAAAGCAACGATCCAACAGTACATGATCGCGCTAAAATCCATTCAGTATAATTTCATCGCAGTACCTGAAGCTTTCACCGAAGGGAAGAAATTCTCCATCAAAGTAAGTGATCGTTTCTCCACCAGCGCGGCAGCAACGCGCGAGATTCGTACGCGAGCCTTGGACATCGATCTTGATATTCCGTCAGGATTCACTCCAAATGGAGACTCTGCAAATGACACCTGGGTAATCAAACCGCTGAAGGCAAGTGAAGAATTGGCACGCGCGATCATTCGTGTATACAATCGCACGGGAGTGCTTCTGTACGAGACGATCGGCTTTGACAAACCCTGGGACGGCAAAACGAATGGCACAGACTTACCAAGCGACTCGTACTTTTATACTATAGACCTTGGGAGTAACTACTTGAAGAAGCCCATCCGAGGCGTGGTAACCATCCTCCGTTAGGGAGCAGGTTCACTAACACCAAGATCGACTTTTACGCCAAGGTTTTCTCCCAGCAGGTTAAACTGTCTCTTCCATTCATCCGAACGATCGCTTTCGAGAACCTCGCGTGAGATTTCGAAAAACAAGTTCTGGCTCTTGTACAGGTTTGGACGGAGGTTAAACCGGAACATCAATGGGAACAATCGGTTAAGTCTTTCCATGCGCTTGAGGCTGTCACCCTCTGCCGAGATACGTTTCAGTTCTTTGAAAATGCTTTCTCCGGCAAAACGTTCGACCTTTCCAGGATCTTCGATCTTGAGATCCCAGTTTACCAGTTCGGTCATCACGCGCTCTACCTGGCGGATGTTGATCTTGTCGGTTTGGAAACACTTGATCAGATCAACATTCAAAACATATTCAAAGGTTGTCTTGTATGCATTCGGAATAGGGATACCGTTGTGGTTCAACGCCATCACCAATGGATAGTCCCGGTTGTAAATTCTGCGCAACGAGTCTTCCAGGTCAAGCATGCTTTGCTGCGTGATGAAGTTGAAAACTTTGCGTTTCTCGTCCTGGAACAATTGCCAGATCGTATATTTCTCCGGACCGAAATAGGTCTGCATCAAACCGATGATATCACCGAGACGCCCTTCTTCGAAAGCTGTCACCATCCTCACCTGCATGCTCGCGAACTTTTCTTCCTGCATGTCAAGCGAAATGTTCCCGATGATGTTGTGTTTGCCCATGTAGATTACAGCAAACGCAAATTTCTTCTCGGAACGGGTGACATTTGATTTGACTTTCGTTACACCGAGTACCAGTTTCTGCTCGCCCGCTTCTTTACGGATGAATATTTCGTTCGCAGTTGTGTAATTGAAGACGGGGAATGAATCCGGATCTTCCTCAAACAAGGAAGAGACAGCATAGTGCATTCCCACGCGTTGCAAGTTGATTTTAGAAGGCGTCACGTACTTCTGATAAACGTTTGACGCGTTTCCTAAACCGGGTACGTTGCTCGGTACTTCCTCCAGCCGTCTGCGGAACTCAACTTCCAAATTTGCTTCGGAACTTACCTGACTCACGAGCTGCATGGCGCGGCAAGCGTACTGCATGATCTGAGTTGTCTCGATTCCAGATACTTCATCGAAGAACCAACCACAACTTGTATACATCAGCATCGCATTACGCTGCACTTCCAGCATGCGGAGCACATGATTCGGCTCAACATCCGAAATACAATGATCACGCATAAACTTGCGGATGCTGTCATCCGTACGCTTGAGAATCACATTGATGTATTCATTCCGTGCTTCCCACGGGTCGCGAAGGATACCCGACATCTCTTCTTCGAAAATTCTTTCAAGCTTATCACGAAGCCAGTCGAGTGATTCACGAAGGGGTTTTCTCCATTTCTGGTTCCAGTTTGGCTTGCCCCCACTATTACACCCGCAATCATTACGCCAGCGCTCGACCCCATGCGCACAGCTCCACGAGCTGTTTTCATGGATCTGAGCTTCGTACGTAGGTGCGTGCATCGAAAGGTATTGCGCGTAGTTCGTAAGATTGGCCGTCTTGTGCATCTCGATATGGTCGAGGCAGAAGGCGAGCGCCATGTCGCCATGCTTGTGATGGTGGCCATAGGTCTCTCCATCGGTGGCGATATGCGAAAGCTGAGGCTCTGTCGAGGCGTCAAAGTTGGCGAGCAAACGATCAGCAAACTTCTTTCCATCGTTCAATAAACCGTTGAAGGCAACACCCTGTGATGTATCGCCATCGTAGAAAAACAATACGATCGAATTTCCAGAAGGCAGTTTGAATAAATACGGTCTGCGTGTATCGATACCGGTTTGATCCAATTCGGTCCACTTCTCAGCGCCTATCTTACGGAAGGCCTTCGCCTGTCTTGGTGCGAGAATGGTAAACTTGATGCCGTGTTTTACGAGGAGTTCGAGGGATTCAGTATCCACGGCAGTTTCTGCAAGCCACATTCCTTCAGGCTTGCGATTAAAGCGATGGGCGAAGTCGCGAATACCCCAAATGATCTGTGTTTCCTTGTCGCGTCTGTTTGACAACGGCATGATCATGTGGTTGTACACCTGCGCGATGGCAGAACCATGTCCGCCAAAGTTTTCGATGCTCTCCTTGTCAGCATCGAGAATCGCCTGGTACGTTTCCGGATCATTCGTTTCCATCCACGACAAAAGCGTAGCTCCAAAATTGAAACTGATTCGCGAGTAGTTGTTGATGATTTTTTTAATTACACCTTTCCCATCGAGGATACGTGACGCGGTGTTCGGACCATAGCACTCGGCTGTTATCCGCTCGTTCCAGTCGTGGTAGGGGTGCGCAGAATCCTGTACTTCGATTACTTCGAGCCAGGCATTTTCACGGGGTGGTTGATAAAAATGCCCGTGAATACATATATACTTTTCCAAAATGCTTTGATATCAGTTTATAAACACTTCCAAAACGCGTAAGATTCAACATTCATAACTATAAAATTCGCCATTTTGAATGCGAATGTTACGCTGGTCATGTTGCCGAAAAACTACGTGCTGATATCTTCAAGCTCAAACTCACTAATCTCCTTCTCCAGCTTGAGGACGGTCATCGCCAATGGAGGTAAAGTTAATGAAATAGAATAATCTTGTCCATGATACTTTACGGGCGAAGTTGCCAGCAGGCCACCATTCAGGACGCCTCCCCCACAATATTTACTGTGGTCGGAATTAAAGACCTCTTTCCACTGACCACGGTAAGGTACACCAATCCGATAATGATAGCGAACTTCCGGTGTAAAATTACATACCACAATGAGCAAATCGTTCTTGCTCTCCCCTTTGCGTTGATACGCGATCACACTATTTTCCCGATCGCCATAATCGATCCACTGGAATCCACGCTGATCAAACGAATGCACGTATAGCGCAGGCTCTGTTTTATACAGTGCGTTCAAATCCTTCATGATATCGTGAACGCCCTTGTGGAAAGGATACTGCAAAAGATCCCAGTCGAGACTCTTTTCGTGGTTCCATTCCGCACTTTGTCCAAATTCCCCGCCCATGAATAACAGCTTCGAACCCGGGTGCGTGAACATATAGGAAAACAATAATCTCAGGTTGGCAAATCGCCTCCATTCATCTCCCGGCATTCTTCCGAAAAGCGAACCTTTGCCGTGCACTACCTCATCGTGCGATAACGGAAGCATGAAGTTTTCCGTAAACGCGTACATGATGCTGAATGAGATCTCATTCTGATGATATTTGCGATGAACAGGATCAAGCTGAAAGTAGTGCAGCGTATCGTGCATCCACCCCATCATCCACTTCTGACCGAAACCTAATCCACCGAGGTAGGTTGGTCTCGAAACTCCGCTCCACGATGTTGATTCCTCTGCAATAGTAATAGCATCCGGACATGCCGCATACACCACTTCATTCATTTCCTTCAGGAATGAAATCGCCTCAAGATTTTCGTTTCCACCGTATTGATTTGGAATCCATTCACCATGCTTGCGCGAATAATCCAGGTACAGCATGGAAGCCACCGCATCTACGCGAAGTCCATCGATGTGAAATTTCTCCAGCCAATAAACGGCATTGCTGATGAGGAACGACCGGACTTCATTTCGACCGTAATTGAAGATGTAGCTTTTCCAGTCCGGGTGAAAACCCTTGCGTGGATCTTCGTGCTCGTACAAATAGGTCCCGTCAAACTTAAATAGTCCGTGTGCATCGCCAGGAAAATGTGATGGCACCCAATCGAGGATCACACCGATGCCTGCCCGATGAAAACAGTCGATCATGTACATGAAATCTTCCGGGCTGCCATACCGACTTGTAGGCGCAAAGTATCCTGTAAGCTGATAACCCCATGAACCATAGAACGGATGTTCCATTAACGGAAGGAACTCAACGTGTGTGAACCCCATCTCTTTTACATATGGTACGAGCTCGTGTGCCATCTCAGGATAGGTGAGCGAGCGTCCACCGTCTTCGACTTTTCTTTTCCAGGAGCCGAAGTGAACTTCGTAAACAGAATATGGCTTCGGCTTGCCTATTTGTTTCTTACGCTGATCCAGCCACTCCTGATCTTTCCATTCATATTTCGGTTCCCATAGAATGGAAGCCGTTTTAGGAGGCGCCTCGTTAAAGACTGCAAACGGGTCTGCCTTATCCAGGATTTCTCCCGTGTTAGAGTGAATAGCATATTTATATGCTTCACCGTGCGTGATATCCGGAAAAAATCCTTCCCAGATTCCCGACTGATCCCATCGCGCATGCAGGTTGTGCTGACCTTTTTGCCAATGGTTGAAGTTACCAATGACGGAGACCGCTCGGGCATTCGGAGCCCACACCGCAAAATATGCGCCCTCCTGATCTTTGTGCTTCACGATCCTGGATCCCAGCTTCTCATGCAGCTTGTAGTGCTTTCCACTTTTGAAAAGATGGATGTCGTAGTCGGTGATGAGGGAGAAGCTCTCAAACACTGACGGAGACTCGGTTGATGTTGTTTGTTTTTTTGCCATTGGTTAAAATGTCTACAGTTGACAGTCCACAGTCCACAGCAACGCTGCTGCACCACAAACTTATCGCAATTTTTTTCGTAAAGCCTGATTCATTACAATGATGGATTCAGCCGCAGTGTAATGATAATTAAACTCGTCTTGAGTGATAAACTTCTTTTTCTTTGCTATGTAGAGACAGCCTACAACTTCAATACCTGATCGAATTGAATATCCAAGGAACTTACTGAACTCCGCATTTGATTGACCGGTCGATCCTTCCGCAATGTTCAAACTAATCGAATCAGCTGCACGATTAATTTGTGACGTAAGACCGAACATCTCCTGTTTCGGAAACTTATTTGTTAGCTCATAAACCTCGACACTAAAATCTAGTGACCGTTGCCAAACATTCAATTTTTCAAATTTAAAAGCCATAATATTGTCCGGTTCAACGGCATCTTCGGTGAACTCACAACTAACCAGCGTATCAGTCGTCCGTGGACTGTTGACAGTTGACTCTGCTATTTCCTCGTCTCCTCCTTCTCCTTCACAAACCGTTTCACCAGGTATTGAATGCCACGCAGCGGGACCATGGTCCAGTCGGGGCGGGCGTTCAGTTCGTAACCGAGTTCATAGATCGCTTTCTCGATCAGGAATGTGCGGATCAGGATATCATTCTGCTCGGAAAGAATTGTACCCATGCCAATTCGTTCCATGTATGCCCCGAGATAGAAGCGACTGACATAGTGTTGCCACTGCTCAGCGGCTTGTTCGAGTAACTCCAATTCCTGCTCCCGATAGTTCTCGTTCAGCAGCAGCTTACCGAAGGCAGCGTAATGGAATGAACGCATCATCCCTGCAACATCCTTGAATGCATTCTTCTTCAGCCTGCGCTCGCTGAACGAAAATCCAGGCTCGCCTTCGAAGTCGATGATGACGAAATCTTTTCCAGTGAAAAGGACCTGTCCCAGGTGGTAGTCCCCGTGGATCCGAGTCTTCATCGCGGTGATCTTCACCTGGTAAACTTCGGTAAACGACTCAAGGATCTTTTCTTCCATCTCGAGAACTTCTTTTGCGAGATCCTGCGTCTGTACGGGCAATTTTGTAATTGACGTTTCAAGGAGGCTAAAGCGATCACGCAGAAGCTTTCGCAGGGATGAATACAATGACCGCTGATAATTTGCCGTAAATATCTCCGGTGCAAAAGATG
The DNA here is from genome assembly GCA_036402115.1 of Chryseosolibacter sp. Lineage (GTDB taxonomy): Bacteria > Bacteroidota > Bacteroidia > Cytophagales > Cyclobacteriaceae > Chryseosolibacter. The sequence continues at coordinate 10,562 of DASWTM010000250.1, read as the reverse complement.
GATTGGAGTTATCCGATGCCAAGGCCATGTGCATCTCTGCCGTGCGCTGGCCTAATCGAACAACGCGCTCGTAAAAACCTCGTCCTATCAGCTCCTGCATTAACTCAGGAGCGTCTTCAAACTTGATTGCCGGATTATTATTCAATTTAGGAAACTTCAATCCTTTTCCTTTGAGAAGCACGCGCTCGTAGTATCGACCCACGGAATCCACTGTCATCCCCCATGAGTCGCCTTGATTATCTACTTTCTCCTGCAACAACCCAAATACGATCGTTCTTCCTTCAGTATCCTTGTACTCCACACTTCCAGCGTACTTCGGACAATTCTGGAAGGTGGTATGCTCTGTAAGGAAGCGCACGATCTCGAGATCAGGATTGATTTCCTTTTCGATCTTGCGATAGAACTTAAAGAAGTATTTATCATTATAGATGATGGCGGTATTGCTTTGATCGGCTTTCAGAATTTTCGAGTCAACGTCTTTCGTATTGAGCTTCGCGAATACACCCGAATTAAATTCAAGTGTTCCGTTTTCGTCATCACGCAAGCGCAAGCCCTTGTCCATACTGGTGAACAAGAAGTCACGGAAATTTTTGTCGTAGCTGCTGTCCATCACGAAGCCGGCCTTTCCTTGTATCTCCGCACGGCAAACCACACTTTGAACAGTATATTCCACGCGCTCCAGAATGCTGTCGGACAAAACAAACGCAAGCGGCAAGAAGTAGAACTCCGGTAGACGCTGCACATAGTGAACTTCGATGATGGTGAGGAAATGCGTATCGCCTTCCACTTTCATCGGAATAACTTTGTGGATCGCCATCTTACTGATGACTTTCGCCTTGCCACCAAACCACCGGCACTTCTTCAGGAAGGGCGGGAGAATTTTGCGCTCGATGAGGCGAACTTCATTGTAATTATCGAAAAGGCGCTCCCATGAAACATCCGTTTTCAACAAAGGCAACTCTCCGCTTGCCTCAGCTTTCTCCTTTTTTTCATCACTATCCACCTGGAACCAAAAGTAACCGTATGGACCAATGGTGATGTTATAGTCGCCTTCTTCCACATTCTTGAAGCGATTCTGACTGAAGACTTCTGTGATATCAGCATCCTTGTACTCCGATAGATTTAATGTGGCAGCCTGAGAGAATTGGGAAAGGTTTGCAACAACGATGATCTGTTGGTTCTCATAGCTGCGCGCAAAGGCTAAGATCTTCGCATTCGAGCTTTCGATGAATTTGATGTCGCCACGGCCAAAAATATTCAGACGCTTGCGCATTGCCATCACGTGTTTCATCCACCATAACAGTGAGGATGGATTCTCTTCCTGCGTGGCTACGTTCACCGACTCGTGTCGATAAATCGGATCCGAAATAATCGGAAGAAACAACCGTTGCGGATTCGCATTGGAAAATCCTGCATTGATGTTCATGTTCCACTGCATTGGCGTACGAACTCCGAAGCGATCGCCAAGGTAAACGTTGTCACCCATGCCGATTTCATCGCCATAGTAGATGACGGGTGAACCGGGCAGGGAAAGCAAGATCGTGTATAACAATTCGATCTTACGCCTGTCGTTGTTCATGAGTGGTGCGAGACGTCTTCGAATACCAACGTTGAATTTTGTATTCTGATCGTTCGCATAGGCTTTGAAGAGGTAATCCTTTTCTTCTTCTGTGACCATTTCAAGACCAAGCTCATCATGATTTCGAAGGAACAACGCCCACTGACTGTTAGGAGGTGTAACTGGCGTCTGATCCATGATGTCGACAATCGGATAACTGTCTTCCGTACGCAGCGCGAGGAACAATCGCGGCATCAACGGGTAATGAAAGTTCATGTGACATTCTTCCCCTTCCCCAAAGTATGTTGCAGCATCCTCCGGCCATAGGTTTGCTTCTGCGATGAGAATCCTGTTCTTGTAATTCTTATCAATGTGGGCCCGAAGCTTTTTCAGGTATGCGTGCGTCTGCGGGAGATTTTCCGAGCTGGTTCCCTCCTGCTCGAACAAAAAAGTAACGGAAGGTAAACGAAATCCATCGACACCCATCTTCAACCAGAAGTCAACAACCTTGATCATCTCGAGTTGAACTTCAGCGTTGTCGAAGTTCAATTCAGGTTGGTGGCGATAATAGCGGTGCCAGAAGTATGCTTTGGCTTCGGGATCGTAAGTCCAGTTCGTGGATTCTTCGTCCGCAAAAATAACGCGTGCCTCCTTATACCTTTCAGGTGTATCGCTCCACACATAAAAATCACGTGAGCGCGAGCCTGCCTTCGAACGCTTTGCTTTTTTGAACCATGGGTGCTGATCAGAAGTATGATTCAAAATCAATTCGGTGATAACACGAATTCCCCTCCGGTGCGCTTCCTTCAGAAATTGTTTGAAGTCTGCCAGCGTTCCGTAGTCGGGATGCACATCGTAGTAGTCGGTGACATCGTAACCGTCATCCTTCAGTGGTGATGGATAAAATGGCAATAACCAGATGGTATTGATGCCAAGGTCTTCCAGGTAATCCAGTTTTTGAATAAGCCCGGGAAAATCGCCAATACCATCGCCATTACTGTCGTAAAAAGCGCGCACACTTAACTCATAGATGATGGCATCTTTAAACCAAAGGGGATCAGCACCTTTTTGTACACTCATTACATATATGATTCGTGGACTTCTAATTTAAACAAATGGAAAGGCATTTTGTATGGGTCGATTTCCACATAATTCCACTCCTGCGTCCATGTATAATGCTCATCCGTCATGAGATCGTGTAATTTGAGATTGATGCGATCGCCAATTTTCAGACGATCTCTCGGGATCTGTACATATCCTGAATGCCTGTGGTGTGGATCCAGGTTTACCACCACCAACATCACACTCGACAAGTCCGGAGTCGACTTAATGAAAGCCAGCATGTTCGGATCCTCGATATTACAGAACTGAATATTCCAGGTTGACTGAAGGGCTGCATGCTCCTTTCGTGCACGATTCAGGATCGTAATGATATCGGTCAGGCGATTTGTCTTTTTCCAATCGTGCTTTTTGATTTCGTATTTCTCCGAATCCCAATACTCTTCCTTGCCCTGCATTGGCACATTGTCCATGAATTCGTACGCAGGACCGTAAACTCCATAGTTAGAGGACAGCATTGCTGCGAGTGCAACACGAATAACAAAGATGTTTTCTCCCTGATGCTGCAGATGATATGGGAGGATGTCCGGAGTATTTGGCCAGAAATTCGGCCTGAAGTAATTGCGCGATTGCGTGTAGACCAACTCATTCATGTACTCCATCAGCTCCTGCTTTGATACGCGCCACGTAAAGTAAGTGTACGATTGTGTGAAGCCAACTTTCGCAAGCGATGCCATAACCTTCGGACGTGTAAAGGCTTCCGACAAGAAAATGATATCATCGTGTTTTTTATTCACCTCAGCAATTACCCATTGCCAGAACGCAATCGGCTTTGTATGTGGATTATCCACACGAAAGACTTTTACCCCCTGCTCGATCCAATACAAAAACACAGACAACAATTCGTCCCAAAGGTTCTTCCAGTCCTCTGACTCGAAGTTGAATGGATAAATGTCCTGGTATTTTTTCGGAGGATTTTCCGCATATTGGATAGTTCCATCCGGACGTTGTTTGAACCAGTCGGGATGGTCTTTCACATAAGGATGATCAGGCGCACATTGAAAGGCAACGTCCATCGCAATATCAATATTCAGCTTTTTTGCTTCCGCGATGAGTTTCTTGTAGTCATCGAGCGTTCCGAGCTCAGGAAGAATGGCCTTGTGTCCACCTTCGTCACTTCCAATGGCCCACGGAGATCCAGGCTCACCGGGAAGCGCGCGGACGTTGTTATTTTTTCCTTTGCGATTAATTTTTCCTATCGGATGAATCGGAGGCATGTAAAGGATATCAAACCCCATCGCAGAAATACGCGGCAAAAGTTTGATCACATCTTTAAACGTTCCATGCTTGCCTTCGAGTGAAGCCGAGCGCGGGAACAATTCGTACCATGAACTGAAATTCGCTTTCTTATACTCAACCACTACCGAAAGTTCTTTCTCATAAGTGGTTTCGTGATCAATAAGCGGATGCTTGTGCACAATCTCCGCGAACTCCGGACTCGTTACAAAATCAATCGCTTTGAATTGCTCTTTGTCCTGCAACCTTGTGATCGCGGACTTCAGTGACTTGTCACCTTTTGCAAGTTGCTCAAGCATGACAACGCCTTCCATGATTTCGACAGTCACATCAACTTTTGCGTTTGCCTTCTTTTTGAATCCATCATACCAGGTGTCAAAGTGGTCCATCCAGGCCTTGATGGTGAATTTGTAAACGCCTTTTTCATTTACAGGAAAGGACGCAAACCATGCATCGTTGTAACTGGCCTTCATCTCTGTAACAGACCACGATGATGCACCATCTTTTTTGTATAGGAGATGTGCCCGTATATGATCGTGGCCATCACCAAAAATATCGGCCGACACGTTTACCAAATCTCCTACGGTGCTTTTTGCAGGATGCAAGCCACCATCAACCTGTGGCTGCACGTTTTCTATTATTACTCTGGATTGACCACGAAGCGAACTCATCATCTAATTCTTTTTAATTACAACTGTACTATATGCTGGCAGCGTCAACTCACCGTTCTCGAGAACCACTTTGCCGCCAACGGTATCAAAATCCAAATCATCAAACCGGCTCAATGCATCTGGAACCTTAACGGTCACTTCAACATCGGATACATTGTGAAGCACCAGCGCTTCCTCCTGCTCATGTTTTCGGACGAACGCTACGACTTCATCATATTTTATGCCCGCACCTTCAATGTCGCCATAGGTCAGCGCATCGCTTCCGTTGCGGTATTGAATCAATCGTTTGTAGAAATTATAAAGCGACTCGTTATCGTCTCGTTGCTTGTTATAGGGAACAACCGTCTTGTCGGTGCTGTATTGTGGAACCTCCCAGCTGGTTTGCATCTTTTCCACTTTGCCCTCATTCCAGATGTAGGGCTCGCGCACGAAGGCATCGGGGCCGAACTGATCTGCGTACGTGCTCAGCTTATCTCCTACCATGCCGATCTCTTCACCGTAATAGATATAAGGTGTACCCGGCATCGTAAGCAACATGGCAGCAGTCATCTTTGCCTTGTTCACGTCACCCTTCAACTCGCTGAGAATTCTGGTTTGATCGTGATTCTTTACAAACGTTGCATCGAGATAATTGCTAGTTATGGATTTATAGAAATCACGAATGTCTTTATACCGCTGAACAATGTTGATCGTGTCTTTACCCGCGCGTGCAACATCGGTGATTGCATAGCCGAGGTCAAAGTTGAAGAGCGATGGAAGTCCTTTCAGGTAAGGAGCTACCGTTTTTGAATCCGCCCACACTTCGCCTACGAGGTAAACGTCTGGTTTAATGGTTTCCATTTCCTTTTTGAACCAAACCCAAAATTCATGATTGTCTTCTGCACGTTCATCAGGGAAGATGTGGCGTGCTGCATCCATTCTGAACCCATCGACTTTCATTTCATTCAACCAGAACTTCGCAATGTCAACGATCTCTTCCTTCACCTTTGGATTGTCGAGATTCAGATCGGGACACAGTCCGTTGAAATAACCGTAGTAGTGTTCGCTTAGTGTATCACCATTGGCCGGATGCCACTTGCGAATGTTATCGGAATCGAAAGACTTTGTCTTCTTAAATAACTGGTTGCGGATCGAATCTTTTTTCGCCCAGACATAGTAGTCGCGGTACTGACTGTCCTTGCTTTTCTGTGCATCCAAAAACCACGGATGCATGTTGCCGGTGTGGTTGATAACAAAGTCCGTGATAATGCGGATGTCTCGCTTGTGTGCTTCCTCGACAAAAATCTTAAAATCTTCAATCGTGCCGTAATCGGGATCGATGTTCTTGTAATCCGTCACATGGTATTTGTGATAGGTATCGGAAGGCATGATCGGCATCAGCCACAGGCCATTGACACCGAGGTCCTGAAAATAATCAAGCTTTGCTGTGAGTCCTTTGAAATCGCCTTTGCCATTTCCATCGCCATCGGCAAATGACATGACAAACACTTCATACTTTACACCATAAGGCCACTTAACTTTTTCTTTCTTTTCTCCTGTATCGCATGCAACAAACAATAGCGTCAGGAAAATAGAAGCAAGCGTAATACGTTTCATAGGACTTAAATTATCGATGGCAGTTTAGTTATTTGATTTTAAAAATAAAGCAACTGTAGGGCTTCAGGCGAAGGTTGAATGTTAAGCTTTTATCAAATCCAACTTCCACTTCCCGCCACACCAAGTCTCGTGCAATGTATGCCTCATTCTTATCCAACCCCATGGCTACCGCAATTTGCTCCGGCAGCTGAACTTTGATATCCTGGTCTTTATCGTTGAAACTTGCGACAATGATAAGCCTTTCATCATCAAAGTATCGCACAAACGCGTGAACCTTTTCATCAAAGTTTCCATTCGCGAGGTTATGCTCGGTAATGTCAACGTACTCTCCTTTCGTCAACGCAGGATTATTTCCCGCAAGGGTTAAGACATCGATATAGAACTGACGAAGTTGTCGTTGCTCCGGACTGAGCAAGGCACCATCGAACTTGCCACCATTCATCCACTTCTGATGTTCCGGCACACCCCAATAGTCAAAGATCGTTGTGCGACCGTCATCACCTTGGAATCCTTCATTCCCCAAGCCGGGCTCGCCAACCTCCTGACCGAAGTAGATCATAACAGCACCGCGATCAATGGTAGCGCTGACCACCATAGCCGGACAACCGCGCCACATATCGCCTGCGAAAAACTTCGAAGCCAGTCGCTGCTCATCGTGATTTTCGAGGAAGTGCAGCATGTTGTGGCTGACATCCTTTAATCGTTTTTGCACAGCAACTACATCAGAGCTTTTCCGCTCATTCTTCATCATGAAACGAAGCGTGTCGTATAACAAGACTTTGTCGTAGAGATAATCGAAACGGCCGGTGCGAATGTAGTTTGTGTATCGGTCGGGATTATAAATCTCTGCGATGAACGTGATATCGGGATTGATGTCTTTCACTTGTGGAATGACCCAATTCCAGAATTCAACCGGAACCATTTCCGCCATGTCGCAGCGAAAGCCATCGACATTTTTGTTCGCCCAGTAGATCAGAATGTCGCGCATCTTGGTCCACGTGTCAGGGATTGGATCAAAATACGTCTTGCGATCATTTTGAATATCCACACCGTAGTTGAGCTTCACAGTTTCAAACCATTCGTTCACACCCGGTGATGAAGTAAACTGATCATTGCCAGTTACCTTCGCGGGTGTTTCGTCAAACTTCCCATCTTTTGTCGGAAATGTGTTATTGCCGAGGGAATTGTAACCTCGAGGCACCTGAAACGATTCACCCGGTAAGTAGTAAAAGTTATTGCTTGCTTTGAACGAAACAGATTTGTCATCATTCGCTCCGAGATCAACTACACCTGCAGGCTTTGCATCGGATTTATAAGCTCGTGCAACATGATTCGGAACGAAGTCGATGAGCACTTTCATGCCTGCACTGTGTGTGCGGTCAATCAGTTGTTCAAATTCCTTAAGCCGATCAGGGACGTTTACCGCGAGATCCGGATTTACATCGTAATAATCTTTTATCGCATACGGAGAACCTGCCCTGCCTTTCACGACATCTGCGTCATCGAGCGGAATGCCGAATTGGGTGTAATCGGTCAGTACTGCATGCTCGAGAACACCGGTGTACCAAACATGCGTCACTCCAAGTTCTTTGATTCCCTTCAATGCCTGTGCATCAATGTCGTTGAATTTGCCGACACCGTTCTCATCCCGCGTACCGAATGTTTTATTGGTCGAGACTTTGTTACCAAACAACCTTGTCATCATTTGGTAGATGATAATTTTTCCGGATGATTTTTCCATTGTGTCTAGAGGCGGAATTCTTTCTTTAGGAGCGGAACAACTAACTATGATCGAGATAAGCGAAAAGTAAAGGATTACCTTCTTCATGAATGGAAATTAGTTCAAAATCAAGATGGCACCGCGGATTCGTTTAAAAAGTTAAACAGACCGGTGGCTGCCAGCCAAACGACCTTAATTTATAAAAAAGTAAACACAGGTAGAGGAAGAAGCGAAGAAAGGTTGGGGGAATTTTAGGCGGAAACGGTTGCTTTTCGGGAGGCGACTAGCTGCATGACAAGAACGAGCACGCAAATCAGCAAACCCAGGAATTCGCGCGACTCCTCGATGTAGAGATTCTGCATTTTCATGCCTTCGTCAAAGAGCACGCTTTTATCGGGTTGGGCAAGCCACTGCTGCATACCCGGAATCAAAATCACCATGTAGACGATAAAGCCACCCAATAAGATCCAAAGCAAGGGCTTTATGAAATAGCGAAATGCTGCCATTACACACACGGCAGCCATGGCACCGTAGATGACAATCCACAACAGCGGATCCGGATCGTTTATCTGGACAAAGGCAAACAACAGAAACATGACAGCCAGCACGAGGTTTGTAATTTTCATTTTCTAAACATTAAAAGTCCACACGGTAGACCAGCACGGGGATAATCCCGAGATGATACTTGGTCATCACTTTTGCCTGAACACGATCATAATACTGATACGCTTCATTTTGCTGATTGGTCAGATTCTGAATGTCGATTGCAAAAGTTCGCGTATAACCGGGTTTGTTCTTTCTGAAGCTCAGGCGCACGTCTACGCGGAAGTAGTCGGGAAGTTTTTGGTTATATGGATCGGCTTCGTTGTACACGGTCTCTCCGGCAAAGATTGAAGCGCCTTCGAGCACAGCACTTTCACGCATTCCACCCAGGTAAAGGATTCGGGAATTCAGGCCGATCGTTCTGCGCCTGGAGACTTTTGTCCACTCCTTGCCGTGAATTGCACTCAACGTAAAATTTCCATTGAAGCGCGAGTCTCTTTTAACACCATCATCGGCAGCATACTTCGACTCATAATAACTTCCACCGACCAACACATAATGTTTATTGAAGAATTGCTTTTCCACCGTAACATCTGCACCGTAATTCTCACCTGTGCCTCCACTGACTAAGCTTGAGGGAGGAAGACCTTCCAGAAAATTGATGGCCGAGAAAAGAAAGCCAGGTCCGACCGGAACATCATACAACTGCTGATAATATAGACCCGTTTTCAGCTGAACATCGTTTCGGAAAGTTTTGGTATACGATGCATCAACACGATGGGACTTTGTAAGCTCCAGGTTCCGATTGACGGCATAAAACTGCGGAAGCTGAGTCTGACTTACGAGTGCGTACGAAAGCACATACGAAGAGGTTCCATTTGGTTTGTAAGTTACAGCAGCCCGCGGTTCGACAGCCGATGTTGAATTGTAAGAGTAGTTAACATACCGAACACCTGCATTCAACGACAATGCGTTGGTGACGTCAACGTTGAAGTTTGTGTAAGGCTGGAGCAGGACGCCATCATTTCCGCCATTGAGGCGTTGCTCGAAATCGATGGGACCATTATAGAGTGTCAGTAACTTAAAAGCATCAACTGAATTGTCGATCAAGTTGGCATTAACGCCAAGCTCCCAGTCAACGGTTTTAGCAAGCGATGTTGCATAGGAAATTTTACCCGATAATAGTCCGTTCGTCTGATCGTAGTTATCCGTCTTCACAAAGAAACCGGAAAGATAGGCTGCAGGGCTAATTTCGGAATCTCGTGATTGCGTGGTTGCCGAATACGCCAACGCAGCCGTTAACTTGCCACTGCCGAGGGGCGCACTCATGTTCGCACCAATAGCACCCGTACGGGATTTATAGTTGATGTCGTATTGATCCTTCTCTTCCTCCCACTCTTCCGGAATTTTAGCATCAAAGTCATTTGTGCTCGCTCCCCAAAAGCCAAACATTGACAAAACAAGTCCTTTGCTTCCGCGGTGGTTCAGGTGGAACGAGGCATCCTGGAAAGCGATCGATTCGTCACCGAAATCAACCCCTAATTTTGACAATAGCCCAACCGTTGAATAGCGGTAGTTAACAAGGAATGACGTGTTTTCCTTTTTTCCAATCGGACCTTCTGCTGCCACATCCATCCCGATGAGCGATGCCTGTGCCGTTACTTCGAGCTTTTGCTTATTGCCCTCGCGTAGATTCATATCGATGATTCCCGCCAGCGCGTTGCCGTAACCAGTCGGAACCTGCCCGATATAAAAATCAGTACGATCAAGCATTTGCGCGCTAAGGATGTTTACACCTCCGCCATTCGCCATCGGTTTGTCGGCAAACGTCCCTGCATTTGAAAGGTGATTTGGATTAACAATATCCACACCATTGACTTTCCACAGCAGACCATTGGGTGAATTGCCTCTCACGATGATCGAGTTCCCCTGATCGTTAGCCACGACAACTCCGGGATAAGCCGTCACTACACGTACAGGATCGAAAAAGTTTGCCGGGATGCGCAACGTCTTTTCGATGGTGAGCGACCGCTGACCGGCCAACTCCGACTGCAACGCTGAACTCTCTACTTCCACTTCCTGCAACTGCTGAACCGATTGACCAAGCGAAATATTCAGC
>DASWTM010000249.1:0-18198 GCA_036402115.1 Chryseosolibacter sp. | reverse complement strand
GCCTCTACCAAAAAATTTGAAGTATACGGAGATGCTGAAGCTTCTGGCGGATACTCAACCCGCGATGGTGCACAAGTGTTGAGGATGCGGGTCCCTGCTCATGCCGTGTTCGGAAGCATGGCATCGAGCGATATCGGTTTCCCAAATGCGACCCGTCCTGAATGGGCTCCGCTGGCAACTACATTAATTGATGATGTACGTGTTTATAACACCACATTATCTCAAGCAGAAATTACTGCATTGTTCAATCTTGGAACAGCAGGACGATAATTGGTACTTGGGTTAGTTTGGGGGCGCATCATTTTGAGCGCCCTCTTTTTTTACTTCACAGATTTGATGAAAAAGCTTTGTGCGATTTTTTTCCTTTTAATCTTCCTTGCTTCGTGCAAAGACGATCCAGAACCGCAGACCGGATCGAAAAACTTTACGCTGACAAAATTTTCCATTGACGACCGGGCCCAAAGCGCATCGTATACAGATGTCTCGCTCAATCCGATTATCAAGCTGACGTTCTCTGAAAAGATAGATGTGACTTCGGCAGCAGCGGAAATTTTGCTTCTGCAATCAAATGGTAATCATATCCCCCTGTCACTTTCCTTGGCTGACAACGACAGTACAGTTGTAGTGTCGCCATCATCTCCTCTCGCTCACCTGACACGGTATACACTCGTTGTTCAGGAAACGTTGCTTTCTCAAACAAAAAAAGAATTCGGGAGCGTAGTTGAAATCTCGTTGTCAACCATCCTCGATCCTGCAGATAAATTCACGCGTATTTCTGACGAGGCGCTGATGGACTCTGTTCAGCGAAGAACTTTTAAATACTTCTGGAACTTCGGTCATCCCGCAAGTGGAATGGCGCGGGAGCGGAATACTTCAGGAGACATCGTTACTACCGGAGGCACAGGCTTCGGACTCATGGCAATGATTGTGGCAATCGAAAGAGGATTTATAACACGCGATCAAGGCGTGCAGCGACTTGGTAAAATTCTGGCGTTTCTCGAGACAGCGGATCGTTTTCATGGTGCGTGGTCGCACTGGGTGAATGGGCAAACCGGGAGGGTCGTGCCGTTCAGTGCGAACGATAATGGAGGAGATCTTGTCGAAACTGCATTTCTGGTTCAAGGCCTCTTGACGTTTCGACAATATCTTGATGCAGCGATACCTGCTGAGTTCCTGCTCATCGAAAAGATAAACGCTCTCTGGCATGGCGTGGAATGGGATTGGTATACGCAAGGCGGAAAGTCGGTGTTGTATTGGCACTGGTCGCCCGATAAAAACTGGGTGATGAATCATCAAATAAAAGGATATAATGAGGCATTGATTGTTTACGTGCTGGCCGCCTCATCACCAACGCATTCGATCAGCGCGAGTGTTTACCATGACGGGTGGGCTTCCAATGGTGCGATAAAAAACAATAAGAAGTTTTATGACATCACCCTTCCGGTCGGATTTGATTTTGGTGGCCCGTTGTTCTTTGCTCATTATTCGTTCCTTGGGCTCGATCCAAGAAACCTGCAGGATCAATATGCAAACTATTGGACCCAAAATGTAAACCATTCGCTGATCAATTATCGATATAGCGTGGACAATCCCAAAAATTTTGCAGGCTACTCTGAAGACAGCTGGGGGCTGACAGCCAGCGATAATCAGTCAGGTTATTCAGCACATTCCCCAACCAACGATCTTGGAGTCATTACGCCAACGGCTGCGCTATCATCAATGCCATATACACCGGAGGAATCAATGAGGGCCATGCGCTTTTTCTATTACAAACTCGGCAACAGGCTGTGGGGTCAGTATGGATTTTACGATGCATTCAATATTAGTCAGGTTTGGTTTGCAAATTCGTACCTCGCAATCGATCAGGGACCCATTATCGTGATGATGGAGAATCATCGGACCGGTAAATTGTGGGTTTTATTCATGAGTGCACCGGAAGTACGGGCCGGCTTAACAAAATTGTCTTTTACTTACTAACGCTATAACTTACATACTATGCAGTATTCGCCTCTCAAAGAAAGTAAGCTTATCCCAGTGCTGGTCCTCGCAGTGGTACTGAGTCTCATCATCTGGAGCTGTACACCTCAGCAGAAAGCAACGGAGTCTTCATCAACAACATCACAAAAACTGTCAGACGATTCACTCCTCACATTGACACAATACAAAACGTTTCAATATTTCTGGGATGGTGCAGAGCCAACATCGGGCGGGGCTCGTGAGCGCTACCATTCTGACAATGTGTATCCGGAAAACGATAAAAACATTATCACATCAGGAGGCACCGGTTTCGGTGTGATGGCGATCCTTGTCGGTATCGAGCGAAAATTTATCACACGCGAGCAAGGGGTTGAACGGCTGACAAAGCTGGTGAACTGGCTTGAAAAAGCGGATCGCTTTCACGGAGTATGGCCCCACTGGTGGAATGGAGAAACGGGAAAAGTAAAACCGTTCTCAAAGAATGACGATGGTGGTGACTTAGTAGAAACATCATATTTGTTACAAGGACTAATTTGCGTTCGCCAGTATTTCAAAGACGGCAACGAGCAGGAGAAAGCACTGGCGGCCAGGATCGACAAACTCTGGCGTGAAGTTGAATTTGACTGGCATAGACAAAACGGCAAGAATGTTTTGTATTGGCATTGGTCTCCGAACAACCAGTGGGCAATGAATTTCGCGGTCGAAGGCTACAACGAATGCCTCATCATGTATGTTCTGGCGGCTGCTTCGCCAACGCATGGGGTACCCGCAGAAGTGTACCATGAGGGCTGGGCGCGCAAGGGCGCGATAAAGAATGATCCGAATCATGAGCAGTATGGATATCATCTTGATCTGAAGCACAATGGGGCGCAGCAGTTTGGTGGACCACTATTCTGGTCACATTACTCGTTTCTTGGACTGGATCCGCGAAAGCTAAAAGATCAATATGCCGACTACTGGACGCATAACAAAAATCATACACTCATCAACAGACAGTACTGTCTCGAAAATCCGAAGAAGTATCGAGGTTATGGGGAGAACAATTGGGGATTAACGGCCAGTTACTCGGTGAAGTTTTATGCCGCGCACAGCCCGAATGAGGATCATGGGGTGATCACACCAACCGCTGCTTTGTCATCGTTCCCATACACTCCACAGGAATCCATGAAAGTGTTACGTCATATTTATGAAGACCTTAGCAATAAGGTGTGGGGAGAGTTTGGTCCTTATGATGCATATAGTGAACATCACAACTGGTATACGCAACGTTATCTCGCGATCGACCAAGGCCCAATTCCGGTGATGATCGAAAACCACCGGACAGGTTTGCTTTGGAATTTATTTATGTCAGCACCGGAAATTCAGAGTGGTCTAGATAAATTAGGCTTCCAATACAAATAAGTTGTTTTGAAATTCATCCCTATGAAAAAAATAGTTGCTTTGATCGTTTCGGCAATGCTGGTAATTCAACTGCATGCGCAGGAACGGAAGATTACCACCACGATGAATAACGAGGCTCAGATGAAAAAGTTCATCGATGAGCTGATGAGCAAAATGACGCAGGAAGAAAAAGTGGGTCAACTCAACCTGGTGTCAGTGGGTTTTGATGTAACCGGTCCCATCGTAAGCCAGAATGTAGAGGAAAAAATTGCGAAAGGAAATGTTGGTGGTGTGTTCAATACCTTCACACCGATCGCTGTGCGAAAATTGCAGGAGATGGCCGTCACGAAAACGCGCCTGAAAATTCCTTTGTTATTTGGTTATGATGTTATTCACGGTCATCGCACAATATTTCCAATTCCGCTAGGTATGGCCGCGAGCTGGGATTTAGCCGCGATTGAAAGGAGCGCGCGTGTGGCCGGTGATGAGGCGAGCGCTGACGGATTGAACTGGGTGTTCTCGCCAATGGTAGACATTGCGCGTGACCCGCGTTGGGGGCGGATCGCTGAAGGTGCTGGTGAAGATACGTATCTGGGATCTCGTATTGCTGAAGCGATGGTCAAAGGTTATCAGGGGAATGGCATCGGACAAAACAATACGGTGCTGGCATGTGTAAAGCATTTCGCTTTGTATGGTGGAGCGTTGGCAGGAAGAGATTACAATCCAGTTGAAATAGGAGATCGCACCATGTTCCAGGAATACCTTCCTCCTTACAAAGCCGCGATCGATGCAGGCGCTGCAACGGTGATGACATCATTTAATGATATCAACGGGGTTCCGGCAGCAGTGAACGAATGGTTGATCAATGATGTGCTCCGCAAGCAATGGGGATTCAAAGGAATGGTGGTGACGGATTACACCGCGCTGAATGAACTCGTTGCTCATGGTGTTGCGGCTGACGAGGCCGATGCTGCGGCACAAGCCTTGAAAGCAGGCAACGACATGGACATGGTAGGTGAGGTGTTTCTCAACAATCTGAATAAACACATCAAGGAGGGTACCGTTTCGATGGACGATCTTAACGCAGCATGCCGCAGAATTCTTGAAGCGAAGTATAGGCTTGGCCTTTTCGAGAATCCATACCGGTTCGTCAATGACGATCGCGCCAAGCAGGTCCTCTTCAACCAGCAAAATCGCGCGGCCGCACGTGATGTGGCAAGAAAGTCCATTGTGCTTCTGAAAAATGCTAAGAATACCCTGCCGCTAAAAACTACCGGCTCCATTGCTCTCATTGGACCATTAGCGAAAAATCAACGCGATATGATTGGCAACTGGAGTGGTGCCGGTGATTGGCAACAGGCTGTAAGCGTTGAGCAGGGCATTCGCAATGCGCAAAAGGGAATTCAGATCAACTACGCGAAAGGAGCTAACATCACAGACGATAAAGTTTTAATTCAACGATTGAATGCGCATGGCGGCTACCTTGAAATTGACAATCGCACCGCAGAAGAAATGATCGCAGAAGCGGTAGACGTGGCAAAACGTTCGGATGTCGTTGTCGCAGTTGTTGGTGAATCACAAGGAATGACGGGTGAGGCAGCAAGTCGTGCAGACATCGGTTTGCCTGGTAGACAACTTGATTTACTAAAAGCATTGAAGACAACCGGAAAACCATTGGTAATCGTGCTCATGAATGGACGTCCACTCACACTTCCGTGGGAAGATCAAAACGCAGATGCCATTCTTGAGACATGGTTCAGCGGAACAGAAGCCGGCAATGCTATCGCAGATGTTTTATTCGGCTCTTACAATCCATCCGGAAAACTTCCGTCAACATTTCCACAACATCTTGGTCAGGTCCCGTTGTTCTACAATCACAAGAACACCGGCCGGCCTTACGGGGGCGAGATGCTTGACAAGTATAAATCGCGCTACCTCGATGTAAGCAACGAACCGCTTTATCCTTTCGGATTCGGTTTGAGCTACACAACATTTGCTTACGCGGAAGTAGGACTGAGTGCCAAGGAGATTACGCCAAATGATAAGCTCACGGTAAGATGTCGTGTAACGAATACGGGCACGAAAGCCGGAGAAGAGGTTGTCCAACTCTACGTGAGAGATCTGGTAGGCAGCGTAACGCGCCCGGTGAAGGAGCTAAAAGGTTTTCAAAAGATCATGCTTCAACCCGGTGAATCAAAAGAAGTAACCTTTACACTGACGGCCAACGATCTTTCATTTTACAGAAGAGATATGACCTTCGGCACCGAACCTGGAAAATTTCATGTGTTTGTTGGAGGAAACTCCCGTGATGTGAAGCAGGCGGAATTCACTTTGAAATAATTTTTAGCCACGAAGGCCCGAAGAACACCAAGATGCACGAAGAAAGTATTGATAAATTCTTGGTGTTCCTTGGTGTTCTTAGTGTCTTGGTGGCTACAGTTTTATTCACGTGAGCAACTCTTCACAAATTGCATCCCACTCTTCCGCAAGTCCAACTGAAGGCATCTTTCTCCCGGCCCTTGCATACCAATACGCAGCGTTTCCTTGATCGCCTTCTTTGCGATGCAGGTACGCATGTATCCACGATCCTTCCTTTGAATGAATATCCTGCGCAATGTTATGCGAAGTGTCCCAATCTCCCTTCCCGTCATACCACATCGCCTCAAGTAGTTTTGATATTCCTTTCGGAGGCTGCGATGAGTTAAGCGATACCTTGAATTCCTGCAATGTCATATTTTACAAAATAGAAATTTCTTTGAGTTTTATTGTGGTTCCTCCACGTAGAAATTGATTTGCCGCAGCGCATGCAACGAATTTAATCTGGCAGCACTTCACGCAGTCAAGCAAAAAGCTTTGAAGCTCCGAGATGCATGTGCCCCAGACTACGGACGCAACGTAAGCAGACGCGCTGGCGCTTGGACCGCACGTGGATGATCTTTCACCTTGAGAGGTTCGCACAAGTATTGTCCAAGCGTTAGCGCGACTGTGCCTTCCGTTGCGAACTTAAGTCTGAGGTGCAATTTTTCGTACCGGGTAACCTTTCCCAGGGTGATGCACGATGGGTCAGCAAACAGTACCGCTGCGCCTTCGCGTTTTTTTGATAGGAAATTCCCGGAAAATTCGCAATATTAGACACGTACCTAACCACATTCCTATGAGTTTCTTTAATAATCCAAACCGCATTCCGGAAAGTTATGGTGTCAGGATCGGCATCGGTCTTATCGTTTATTTTGTGATCATGCATATGACGGGGCTTTCACACCATGTTGAACTTCGTTTATTAAATCTGTTAATTCTGGTCACGGGTGTCTACCTGGCGCTTAAAAAATTCAAAGAGACTCATGGTTCGCATCTGAATTATTTTCGGGCGCTTATCACAGGTGTTTCCACGTCAGCAATCGGCTCAGTGATTTTTGCTGTATTCCTCTGGGCGTATATGACGTTTGATTCGTCACTCATGCAATCCATTAAAGAGAACGAGCCGATGGGCAGATACATCAATCCATACATCGGAGCATTCATCGTTGCATTAGAAGGATTGTTCTCGGGATTACTCGTGACGTTCATTCTCATCAATTGGGTTCAGACGGACGAAGTGAACGAGCCGCAAGGATAGCTTCATTTTTATTACCGTATACTATTTAATGCCGTTTCAGTGATGGAACGGCATACTTTTTTTGACTCCATGCGAAAGTGGAAGGATATGAGTATACGAAAATGGAATTTGTTTAATAGGCCGGACCGCATTCCGGAAGTTTATGGAACGCTGATCGCGCTCGCGCTGATCGTTTATTTTTTCTTGATGTATGCCTTTGGACTTGTACACGTCATCGAATTGCGATTGCTCAACCTGCTGATTATGCTCGGTGGTATTTACGGAGCGATGAAGCAATATAAGCGGACGCACAATGGTCACCTCAATTACTTCCGCGGGTTAAGCACGGGTGTTGCAACGGCTGTGATAGGCGCATCTACTTTTGCAGTCTTCCTGCTGTTGTACCTGAAGATCGATGCTAACCTTATGCAGTCGATAATTGAGAACGAACCGATGGGACGTTATCTCAACGAATATGTAGCAGCTGCAGTGGTAACGCTGGAAGGTGTTTTCTCAGGCTTTACGATGACCTATCTGCTCCTCAATTATGTTGAGACAGATAAAGCAACAGAAGCTACTTAGCACTTGATTGATCGTTCATCCAGACAACTTTCTGTTCTGGATTGTGGGCCTGGCTTAGGATATTTCCGTATAAGTCAGGCCTTCTTGCTTTTCTGTAGCGATAGCCACCAGCCTGTTTCAACTTTCCCGCTGTGATTGTGGCGGTAACATAATCGTTGTCGAGTTTTCTGCATTCTGCGATTACATCTCCGAACGGATCGAGAATCATCGAACAACCGTTCTTCAATTGGTCATCATCCATGCCGATTGGATTCGAAAAAATCGCATACACCCCATTGTCATAAGCTCTTGCGGGCAGCCATTTCATCAGCCAGGCACGTCCCTTCAGTCCATCGAACTCCGCACGTAATGACGTTGGATCTTTATGACGATTCTCCCATAGTTTGGGATCAACGAAGCCTGCTCCCGGTCGGGTAGAAGGAGTGCACATTGTGACGTGAGGCATGAAGATAATGTCCGCGCCCAGCAGTGCCGTTGCACGAACATTCTCAATTACATTATTATCGTAGCAGATTAGGATGCCGCATTTCCACCCGTTCATTTCAAAAATCGTGTAGCCGTTTCCGGCTGTAAGATTCGGATTAATGAAAGGATGGATTTTGCGATGTTTCGCGATCAAGCCATTCTTGTTCACAGCCACATAAGCTTTGTGAAGTTTGCTGTCCTTGTCTTTTTCGAACAGACCGGCAAGAACAGTTACATTGTTTTCAGCGGCAATCGCCTGAAGTCTTCTGATGCTTGGTCCGTCCGGAATGAATTCCGCAAGATCAAGCATTTGCTCTTTTGAAAGATGGCGCGCAAACGTGTAGCCGGTAATTGAGCACTCATGAAACGTTACGGCCTGTGCCCCTTCCTGTGCTGCGCGTTTTGTGATGTCTGCAATTACATTCAGGTTGAATGCCTTGTCGCCACTCTTATTTTCAAACTGCGCTGTGGCAATCTTGATATCATCCATACTTATTTCAACTCAAGTTCAACGATCGTGTCAATTTCATCCAGTTTGCTCTTCGGAATATTCAGCGTAATTCCATACTCGTTGTCTATAAACTTCACACTCGACTTATCGTTAAGCAGTTTTGCACTTTTGATCTTCTTACCCCAGGATGGAATGATGATCGACTCGTCAAACCATTTTAATATATGAACGTAAACTTTATTGTCCTTTTGGGTGGTCACACCCCAGTCGCGTGCAGTGAGAGGCCCGCCACGTGTTCCATAAATTGATTCGCCATTTTTCGACAACCATTCACCCACTTCTTTCAATGCCTGCACATGCTCAGGTTGAATTTTACCATTCGGCATTGGCCCGACATTCAACAGGAAGTTTGCATCATAGCCAGCGGCTTTTACTAAATACTGAACGAGGTCTTTCTTGCTTTTGTGATTGTTGTCTTTCAGGTGGAAGCCCCATGAATTGTTAATCGTCTCACATGTTTCTTTGGGAAGCGTTCCGACTTTTTGTTCAGGTGAAAATCCGGTCGTGTTGTGTCCCGGAAGATCTTTTTCAAACATTTGGAAATCCTCACCTTCATATGGGGCGCGATGGTGATTGCTGCCCACCAATGCAGCAGGCTGTAATTTGTGAATAAGACTGTATGTTTTTTCTAACCTCCATTCTGCATCTTTTTTGTCCCACATGCCATCAAACCAGATTCCGGCAATATCACCATAGCCTGTCAGTAGTTCGGTGAGTTGTGCATCCATGTAGTCCAGGTACTTATTCATGTCACCTGATTCCGGTCTGCCGGTATAATCTCTACCCGTATTGCCACGGGGAAAATAATCTGGATGATGCCAGTCGAGTTGCGAATGGTAGAAAAACAATTTGATCCCTTCTTTCCTGCATTCATCCGCCAGCATTTTCAGAACGTCTTTCCCGTAAGGTGTTTTCTTAACGATATTATAGTCCGACACCTTACTATCCCACATCGCAAAACCATCGTGGTGCTTGCTGGTAATCGTAATGTATTTCATACCGGCGTCCTTCGCCATTTGCACCCATGCTGTCGGATCGAACTCAGTCGGATTGAAAAATGCCGGAATTTTTTCGTACGTCTTTACCGGGATCTGCTGATTGTTCATTACCCATTCACCATCGCCTAACACGCTATAGACCCCCCAGTGGATGAACAAGCCAAACTTTGCTTGTTGAAACCATTCACGAGTTTTCAAATTCGCAGCGGTCGGTTGATATTTCCCTTGACCAACGGAAGTGTGAAAGAAGAGTAAGGCAAGACAAAAAGGTAATAGTCTTTTCATAATGAGTATCCGGTTTATTGTGATGGACATTAAATATAGCTGTAGGTTCATGGATTTGCCATCTTTTTATGGACTTTATGCCGAAGGGGGAAATCATCAATAACCCAGGCTCCATTGTTACCGGAGTGTGTAGAGAGTGACGAATGGACTTGTAGCTTGCAGCCTGTAGCTTGCAGCTTCTAGCTTGCCGCTTTTAAAAGCTCAATGAATTGGATTATTTTAGCGTCTTGCAAATTCCTATGCGCTACCAAAAGATTGATAAGCAACTTTTTGTTAATAACCGAAAGAATTTAATCTCCCAGTTGAAGTCTGACTCTGTGGTTGTAGTCAACGCAAATGACATTATGCCCACGAATGCCGATGGTACGATGAGGTTCCGGCAAAATAGCGACCTTTTTTATTTGACCGGTGTGGATCAGGAGGAGACAGTGTTGGTTTTATGTCCGGAATTTCCCGATCCCAAATATCGCGAAGTTCTTTTTTTGCGCGAGACAAGCGAACTCATCGCCACATGGGAAGGTCACAAGCTGACGAAAGAAGAAGCACGTGAGGCAACCGGAATTGAAACCGTGGTATGGGTCTCCGAATTTCCGAAGTTGTTCAATACGATGATGGTGATGGGTGATGTTGAGTGCGTCTATCTGAATACAAACGATCACTATCGTGCGGATAATCCGGTTCCAAGCCGCGACTCCAAATTTATCAAGTGGTGCCAGGAGAAGTACCCGTTGCATAAGTACGAGAGATTAGCCCCGATTATGCACAGGTTGAGGTCGGTGAAGTCAGATTTCGAAATTCAGCTGTTGCAGACGGCTTGTGACATAACGGAGAAAGGGTTTCGCAGGGTGTTAAAATTTGTGAAGCCTGGCGTGAAGGAGTATGAAATCGAAGCGGAGTACGCGCATGAGTTTTTAAGAAACGCTTCCCGCGGATTTGCTTACGAACCGATAATTGCGTCCGGTGCCAATTCATGTGTTCTTCACTATATCGAAAACAAAAATGTTTGTAAGGATGGAGACGTTCTGCTGCTGGATGTAGGTGCCGAATATGCCAATTACAACGCTGACCTTACCCGCACAATCCCGGTTAACGGAAAATTTACAAAACGTCAGCGAGACGTATATGAGGCCGTTCTTCGTGTGATGCGTGCTGCGATCACGCTGATGAAGCCGGGAGTCGTGTACTATGATTACCATAAGGAAGTACAGAAAATAATGGAAAGCGAGCTGATCGGTTTAGGCCTTCTGAAAAAACAGGATGTCGACAATCAGCCAAAGGAAAGACCGTTATTCATGAAGTACTTTATGCACGGCACAGGTCATCAGCTCGGGTTGGATGTTCACGATGTTGGAAACATGTACCACCAGATGAAAGTCGGTCAGGTGTGGACGGTTGAGCCGGGCATTTATATTAAAGAGGAAGCATTGGGGATTCGAATTGAAAACAATGTGGTGATTGAAGAAAATGGCGTTTACGACTTAATGAAAAACATTCCGATTGAAGCCGAAGAAATTGAACAAATAATGAATTCGAAATAATGAAAAACACTTTGGCTTTGGGCTTTCTTCTTGTTTTCTCGCTTGCCGTACAGGCGCACGAATTCTGGATTGCATCTTCAAAGTTTTATTACAATACCGGTGAAAATTTCACCATGGACCTTCGTGTTGGCGAAGATTTCATCGGGGAGGTATCTGCAATAAAAAAGGAGCGTATTGAAAAACTCGAACTTCACCAGCAAGAAAAAGCTCAGGACCTGAAGGCACTGATCAGCGACAATCCAAAGGAGCTGGTTTCTGTCCCGCTCACCGCAGACGGTGGTCATGTGATTGCCCTTCAAACCTATTCAGCATTCATCGAGCTGGATGCGGAAAAGTTTAATGCATACCTCAAAGAAGACGCACTCGATGAGGCGTATGCTTACCGCAGAAAAAACAATCAGCTGGATAAACCCGGTAAGGAATTGTATTCACGATATTCAAAGATGATTTTTCAAGTCGGAAATAAAGTGGATAACGGTTACAACAAATCTGTTGGTCTTCCTTTGGAAATTTTTGTTGAGCAGAATCCGGCAACACTAAAAGTCGGCAGCAAAGTTAGTTTCAAAATAATGTACGAAGGCAAGCCATTGTTTGGGGCAAGAGTCAGTGTCTGGAACAGGCACAACAACCGTACAACGCGTCAGCCGATTTTCACGCAGCAGGATGGAAGAATCGAAACCCACATCAGCAACCCGGGTCCGTGGATGGTGAGTGTCGTGAAGATGGTGCCATCCAAAGATCCGAAAGCCGACTGGCAAAGCTATTGGGGTTCATTAACGTTTGGTGTAAAACCATGAGCGATAAAATTAATTCAGACAAAGCACCCGAGCCCGTTGGCTTGTACCCGCACGCAAGACGCGTAGGAAACTTGTTGTTCCTTTCTGGTGTTGGTCCGCGCAAAAGAGGGTCAAAGGAAATTCCTGGTGTAACACTTGATGCCGCGGGAAAAATTATTTCGTACGACATAGAAGAGCAGTGCCATAGCGTGTTTCAAAACGTCCGCCATATCCTTGAAGCTTCCGGCTCTCGATGGGAACATTTGGTCGATGTCACTGTCTTTCTTACAAATATGAAAGACGATTTTAAGACGTATAACAAGATCTACGCAGAATACTTCAAAGATAATCAACCTTGCCGCACCACCGTAGAAGTGCTTTCTCTCCCAACTCCAATTGCAATTGAGTTGAAATGCATCGCTACTGTGGTGAAGGAAAGATAGGTTGTCGCAGCGGGAAGGCTTTTTCGAGCTGGAGAAACCCATTTCGCAATAAAAATCAAATTCAATGTCATATTCCGGGTTCTTGTGTAACTAACAAAGTGGACACAATTATTTGAATGAACCCACACCAAGAACAAGCCTTCCTGGCAGCGCTGGAGCAGAACAAAGACAAACTGCTCAGGGTCTGCTCGGTTTATGCCGATGATGCCGAAGCCAAGAAAGACCTTTTCCAGGAATCGCTGATCAACATCTGGCAATCCATGCCCTCATTTGAAGAACGATCATCGATCAGCACCTGGATGTTTCGAATTACGCTCAACGTCTGCCTTCGCCTGCAATCCAAGGAGGCCAGGAAAAAAGATCGGTTCAGGAGATTAGATAGTGTTGTATTCGAGAATATCCGCGAAGAGGAAATAAATCACGAAGAGCATGACCGTTTAACAAAACTCAGGCGCTGCATTAAAAAGTTGGATGACGCGGACAAAGCTGTGATCACTCTTTACCTGGAAGAACTACCCTACAAAGAGATTTCAGCAGTGACTGGCCTTGCAGAAAATACAGTCGCGGTAAAAATCAAAAGAATTAAAATGAAACTGTTGAATTGCATAAATGAATTGGAATGATGGAAGAGGAATTGATAAAAATCTGGCAGTCGTCTCCTAACCAGGAGCGCATCAAGTTTGAAAAGTCGCGGTTGATCATCGAGATGCAGGGAAGCATCGATCGTCTTCACCGAGCCATTAAGTATCGAGATATGCGAGAATACATTGCGATCGCTATCGTTATCCCGGCTTTCGCATTCACCGCGATTACAATCCCGTTTCTATTGACAAGAATTGCGTCCGTATTGACCATTCTTTGGGCAATTTATATCGCTGTGAAGTTAAGAAATGCGAAAAAGAAGAAGCCTGGCGCTCTTACGGAATCGTACCTCCATTACCTGAAGAAAACACGCGACTATCTCATTATCCAGAAGCAAATGCTCGATAGTGTTCTGTACTGGTATATCCTTCCAGGTATGACACTTACGATGATGTTTGTTCTCGGCTTTGGAGTTGCAGATAGGATTAAAAGTATAGTGAAATTTGCACTGCTAAATGTGGTGCTTGCTGTCGCTACATACTACCTGAACAAACGAGCTGTTAAGGCCGAGATCACACCAAGATTGAAAAAGATCGAGGAATTGATTAATCTTTTGGAAAACCCCAATTGACATCATAAAAAATTAAAAATAGAAACTTATGTTAAAGACCATCATCACCGCTCTCTTGTGCACGCTCGTGTCGGCTTTAGTTGCGCAAACGGTATTGCCACCCAACGTTAGCGAAAGTATCCAGTCACGCATTGACAATCGCATCAATCCTGGAATAGTTGTCGCAATCATCGATGAGAAGGGCCCACACTACTTCAGCTTTGGCGTGAAATCTCTGAAAAGCCGAGAACCTGTAAACGAAAACTCGATCTTTGAGATCGGTTCAATTACAAAAACCTTCACTGGTATTTTGTTGGCAAAGCAGGTTCTAGCGGGTGATTCAAAACTTGATGACCCGCTGCAAAAATATTTACCTGCCGGAGTCACCGCTCCCACGAGGAACGGTGCATCGATCACACTCTTACATTTGTCAAATCACACCTCCTCACTGCCATATATGCCCGGCAACTTAAAACCAGCCAATCCGGCTAATCCATTTGCCGATTACACAGAGCAATTGTTATATGATTTTTTAAAGAGTCACGAGTTAACGCGCGACATCGGTTCGAAATATGAATATTCGAATTATGCAGTGGGATTGCTCGGTCATGTATTGGCAACAAAAAGTGGATTGTCGTATGAGCAACTCATGATAAACGCGATTGCCAAGCCGCTAAAACTTGACGACACTCGCATCACGCTCACCCCTGACATGAAGAAAAATCTCGCAACCGGATACGTGGGAGATATTGAAAGCGGAAACTGGGATCTGGCTTCCTTGGCTGGTGCAGGCGCAATTCGCTCGTCAGCGGTTGACATGGCCAGGTACGTAAGCGCAAACATGGGATTGATTAAAACGGACCTTTATCCTGCCATCCAGTTGTCACATCAGAATTCGCGTGGTGAGAATGCAGTTCCTAGAGTCGGATTAGGATGGCACATTCAACCAGCGGGTAACCAGGAAATCGTCTGGCACAACGGTGGCACTGGTGGTTATCGCACGTTCATCGGTTTCATTAAGGGCGGTAACAAAGGTGTCGTGGTGTTGTCAAACTCAAACACCAGTATCGATGACATCGGATTTCATTTGTTGAATCCGGAATCTCCATTGAAAGTAATGGAAAAGGAAATTCACGTGGATGCTACTGTCCTTGAGCGCTACGTAGGAAAATATGAGCTCGCGCCAGGTTATATCCTCACAGTCTCAAGAAGTGAAAATCAATTGAAAGCCCAGTTGACAGGACAAGCAGAGTTTCCGGTGTTTCCTAAATCAGAAAATGTGTTCTTCTACCGCGTTGTGGAGGCGCAACTGACGTTCACGCAAAACAGTGAAGGCGTTGTTGAGGGTCTTGTCCTGGAACAAGCCGGGCAAAAGATTGCTGCAAAGAAGTTGTAATTTGAAGACCAGCCGCTCCCGTTTCCGGAAGATTGATTCGGTGTACCGGGCTTCGTATCTTTAAGTAAACGATATTCATTATGGATGCTATAGTGAAAGACAGCACGGGACGGAAAATGAATGATGAGGAATTTGAAAGATTCTGTCTTGCCAATCCCGATTTGCGGATTGAACGAAATAGCAATCTTGAAATATTAATAATGTCGCCTAATACACCGCTCTCGGGTCAACACGGAGCTGAAATACTCCGGCAATTACTTAACTGGAATTTCGAAAATAATAAGGGTGTTGTTTTTGATGCTTCTGCCGGATTTACATTGCCTGATCGTTCAATTCTTTCACCCGATGCATCTTGGATGTCTCACGAGAGATGGGCAAGCGTCTCGCCAGACGAAAGGGAAAAGTTTTCTCGTGTTTGCCCCGAATTTGTAATTGAGGTGAGATCGGATAGCTTCAAAGATTTAAAGAGTAAGATGGAAAGTTGGGTTCGGAACGGAGCAAAGTTGGGTTGGCTGATAGATCCTAAGCGTAATACTCATTGGATCTATCGTCCGGGAGCTGATCCGGTCGAAATAAATAATGAATTAATTCCAGGGGAGGGGTCAGTGGAAGGCTTCATACTTGATATGAAGCTCTTTCGCGACTAAACCGAAAAACTCTCACCACATCCGCAGGTCCGAGATGCATTCGGGTTGATGAATTGAAATCCTTTCCCATTCAATCCATCGGTAAAATCAAGGGTGGTTCCGAGCAAATACAGCAGGCTCTTCTTGTCAACGAGAATTTTTATGCCTTTGTCTTCGTAAACCTGATCGGCAGGGTTGATCTTATCGTCAAAACCCAAATCGTACATCAGTCCTGAACAGCCACCGCCCTTTACGGAAACACGGATGTTGTGCGCTTCTGTGCGGCCTTCTTCTTTCTTCAGTTCTGCGATCCTGGCTTTTGCCTTGTCTGTAACGCTGATCATAACGGCTATAAAAATTAAGATATCGGATTCAATACAACACTAAAAACGGTAATTGTGTTCATGTCGCGGCCATAATAGAGTTTTTGCAGCGCGTCCATAATGTTGCTTGCTTTGAAATAGGACGTGTGTAGCTCCTGACCGCCTTTTGCCACCCACTGGATAGTATACGAGTTCTCTTTTTCCTTGTAGCTCTGTACGTAGCCCAGCATTTTCTTCAAAACGTCAATCTTGTCGGTGCCGGTCTCGCTGTGAAACAGGAAAGCCTGGTTATGGCGCGGGTTTATGGTGATCAGGTCCAACTTTACCTTCCCATCAATTGAAGAATATTCAAAAACAATGTCAGACGTTCTCAGTCCGAGATAATCTTTGATTTCCTGCTGGATTCGGGCGGCCTCTACATGCATTTCACTCAACGTTTCAATCATGGTGGTAAAAGTTTCACTGCCTAAACTTTTTCTTTCGGCAAAAAGTTTCGTCTTTGACCCCCAAAGTTAACCAATTATGGACAAATTGGAACACATCGGAATTGCGGTGAAAAACCTTGAAAGTGCCAACAGACTTTTCGGAAAGTTGATCGGCAAAAATTACTACAAAATAGAAGAGGTTGAGTCAGAGGGTGTGCGCACTTCTTTCTTTGAAATCGGTGGGATAAAAATCGAACTGTTGGAAGCAACACGTCCGGATTCTCCCATCGCCAAATTCATTGAGAAGAAAGGGGAGG
The DNA here is from genome assembly GCA_036402115.1 of Chryseosolibacter sp. GTDB lineage: Bacteria > Bacteroidota > Bacteroidia > Cytophagales > Cyclobacteriaceae > Chryseosolibacter. Next base: position 1,369 of record DASWTM010000249.1, on the reverse strand, counting down.
GAATTCATCACCTTGCCTTTGAAGTGAAAAACATTCGGCAAAGCATTGAAAAGTATCAAAACGATGGCTTCCAGTTGATCAACACCGAAGCGAAAAAAGGAGCGGATAATAAAATGATTGCGTTTCTACACCCCAAATCGACACAGGGAGTGTTAGTTGAGCTTTGTTCGGAGATCAATAACCCTTCTTCATAGTGGCTGCACTTTTGCCGCCATACTGAATGTCATTGTAATACTTTTGCTTCTTTTTACCTTTGGCGGTCTTGTAATATGGCTTTTGGCCACAAGCCGTAAAAATTAGGGCTACCAGTAAAAATCCAACGACTCGTTTCATAAGCGATTTGGTAAGTTTCTTACTGCATAATTACGACACGAAATTGACAAAAGCGACCGTTTGCAGCAATTAGGCGCTACAGTAGCCAAACTGCTGCTTTAAGCGCTGGAAAACCTGGTCAAAACATGGGAAAATGAGCGAAAATCGAATAGAAATCAGTCAGTTAGGAGAATTTGGGCTGATCGACAGGATCAAACGAAAATTTAACCTTCAGCAACCGAACTCCCTCAAGGGCATCGGGGACGACTGCGCAGTCCTTGACATCGATGCGGAAAACTGCATGGTCGTCACAACGGACATGCTAGTGGAAGGCATTCATTTTGACTTGAGCTACATCCCCGTTCAACACCTCGGCTACAAGGCGGTTGCAGTGAATGTGTCAGATGTTGCTGCTATGAACGCAAAGCCTGAGCAAATCACAGTAAGTATCGCGTTAAGTAATCGCTTTTCAGTTGAGGCTGTGGACGCATTGTACGAAGGCATTCGCTCTGCATGTGAGAATTATAAGATTGATTTGGTAGGAGGAGATACAACCTCGTCTACTTCCGGTCTGATCATCTCCATCACTGCCATTGGACGCGCGAAGAAAACCAAAGTTGCATACCGTAATGGTGCGAAAGTGAACGATATCATCTGCGTAACTGGAGATCTCGGAGCTGCCTTCATGGGACTTCAGGTTCTTGAACGCGAAAAGGAAGTTTACATGGCCGATCCAAACATGCAGCCTAACCTCGAAGCATACGAATACATTGTTGGACGTCAACTCAAAGCGGACGCGCGAACCGATATTGTTTTTGATCTGGATGAAGCAGGCCTGATTCCAACGTCCATGATCGATGTGTCCGATGGTCTTGCTTCAGAGTTGTTTCACATTGGCTCGCAGTCGGGCCTTGGCGTGCGGATCTATGAAGACAAAGTTCCAATTGATCATCAGACCTTTGAGACTGCTGTCGAATTTAAACTCGATCCGATCACCTGCGCCTTAAACGGTGGGGAAGACTATGAACTGCTCTTTACAATTCGCAAAGAGGACCAG
>DASWTM010000248.1:0-7558 GCA_036402115.1 Chryseosolibacter sp. | reverse complement strand
TTATCAGTGACTATGTTTACGGCAATGTGAGGATTGATTTTCGATTTTATAATAAAACGGACTGGCTGAAAGATGATGTGATCGCGTCACAGTTTTTTTTGAACTTGAATGACGGAAACGTTCCCTTCAGGGATATGGCGGATATCGGTGGATCGAACACCATGCGCGGCTACTACAGAGGCTACTATCGCTATAAAAACCTGTATGCCTGGCAAACTGAATATCGCTTCATGGTGCATCGCTATGTCGGCTTCGCACTGTGGGCAGGTCTGGCAACGCTTTCTGACGAGTGGTATTCTCCATTTAAGTATGCCGTCAAACCAAATGCAGGCCTTGGTTTGCGCGTTAGAATCAATCAGACTGATAAATTGAATGTTCGTGCTGACTATGGCTTTGGAAAAAATCAACAGGGCCTATACCTGGATGCTTCCGAAGCATATTAAGGCAATTCCCGTAGCCCTTGATACGGTATTTTCATGATGTTAAGAAATCCTTTTCAACCTGGTCTTCGTTGATGCTGTCTATTGGGCAAATAAAGGTCAGATGAAAAAGACAGTATTCCCTCTTTTGCTATTTCTTGCAGCGTTCGCTCTATCATGCAACGATGATGCTCCTGCGCAGAAAAAAACTTTCCGCCCTGTTCGGATGGAGGAGGTTTCGTATAAACGTGAGTTGATTTACAACCCTTCCGGACAAGTTATTGAAGTAGTTTCTGAATCGCAGATGCCCGACAAAGATGTAATTACGACAGTTCAGGAGTTTGAATACAATGGCGAAGGTAAAATTGTATCATCAAATTTGGATTACAAAAGACACTATCAATACACATGGAAAAACGATAAAATTGTTAAGACAGAAGAGTTCGAGAACGGTGTTCCGTTAAACAGGTTCACCTTTTCGTATCATTCGAATGGTTTGATCAAAGAGATGCTGACGTATAAATATGAAAATGGATCGGCAACACAGGTTGGAAAAGTCACCTATGCATTTGATCCGAGCGGAAATATTTCGTCCGTGAAAGAATTCAGCTTCAAGGATAGCGCTTACTCATTGGAGAGTATTCATGAATACGACCGATACGACAATATGCCAAGTGTAGATTCTCATTTTGGTTTTCATACACTCAACACCGGGATGCAGCTTCACAAGAACAACCCTGGCCGCATGGTTTCCAGGAATAAGAACGGTATTGCTTTTTCAATTGAAGATTACGTGTATGAATATGATGTTAACGGCTTTGTAAAGAAGCGCGAGAGCACCATCACCTTTCTCCACATCGGTTCTACAGGGTCGTATGAAACCCATTATTTCTTTGAGCCTCTTTAATTCAATACGTGTTTAAAAATTTCTTTGTGTACCTTCGTGGGTACCCTCAGAGAAGGTTATTGAATGGCAAGGAAATTTTTTAGAAGACTATTGCTAAGTGTGCTTATCTTGATCGGTGCCCTTTTGCTTTTTGTGCTGGCCTCTGTTGGATTTGTTGATCGAACACCGGCTTCGGAATTTGCAGGATACAAACAGACGTTTGATGAGGTTAGTCAATTGTCGATCGCTCATGATAGCTCGACCTCCGAGAGTTTTGCAGTTGGTTATTCCAAAGTAAACCTGACGCCTGACGAGCCCGTTGCTCTCGCGGGCTATGGCAATCGCAAAGGGAAACATTACACAACAGTTGCTGATTCGGTTTTTATTCGAAGCATGGTGATCAGCAACGGAATGAAGAAGGTGGCGATTGTGTCCGCAGACCTTTTATTGATTCCTCCAAAAGTGAGCGTAGCACTTGAACAGCAGTTGCCCTCGATCGGATTCTCAATCGAAGATGTTTTTTTGGGAGCAACGCATACGCATAACAGCATTGGCAATTGGGGGGAAGGAGCCGCAGGATTTATCTATGGATGGTATGAGGAGTCGATGGTGCAATTCATTACATCTAAAATCATTAGCTCCATCATTGCGGCAAACGAAAATCTTGTGAAGGCGAATATCGCGTTCGCTAAAATCGAAGATAAGGAGGCCGTTGATAACCGTCTGGTCAAAGACGGGCCCGAAGATCCGTTTCTCCGCTTAGTGCAGGTTGAGCGTTCAGACAGTGCAAAACTTCTTCTCACAACGTATGCGGCACACGCCACTTGCCTTTTCTCGCGCGACCTTCAGCTGTCAAGAGATTATCCAGGTACGTTGGTCGATAAGCTGGAGGCGTCCGGCTACGACTTTGTTATGTTCATGGCTGGGGCAGTAGGCAGCCACAAGCCGGGCGCACCCGAGTATGGAAGGCAATGCTTCGACTGGATGGCGGATGAGCTGGTGACAAGTGTAAACAACAATAAGTCGTCATTGACAAAGCTGGAAGGAACTGATATCAACAGCTTCCGTGTAGCGTTGCATCTGAGCGATCCCCAGGTAAAAGTTACTCCTGATCTAAAAGTTCGCTCATGGTTGTTCCGCTCGGCCTTTGGTGAATATCCAGTCTATGTCACCGGAATAGAGATTGGCAATCTGTTGATGCTTGGAGCACCCGCTGATTTTTCGGGCGAGTTTAGCGCGTCACTTGATTCGATCGCCTCAACCACAAACACTCATCTTATTGCCACCAGCTTTAACGGAGGGTATATTGGTTATCTCACCCCTCAGAAATACTACGACAACAAGTACTTTGAAACCCAACTCATGAATTGGTATGCGCCTGGTACTGGCGAGTTCGTCAGGGACGTCATGGCGGAAATGATAAGCAAGCACCAGTGACCGAAATAAAAAAACCAAGCACCAATAACCAAATCTCAAACCGTGTACGTCTAGGAATGACTATAGGTCGCTGTTTGAGGTTTGGTTATTGGTTATTGGATTTTTGCATCGTACTTCAGCGTTATAACCGATTCGCTTGTACGTCTAGTATACCTAGGAGTGTTACTGTTTGAGATTTGGTTATTGATTATTTGTTATTTGATTTTCCTACTCGTACCTCAGCGCTTTCACCGGATTCGCTTTCGCGGATCGGATCGTGTGGAAGCTTATTGTTCCTAACGCGATCATTAGGGCAACGACACCACCGAGCACAAAATACAAGGGATTGATCTCAATTCGAAATGCAAATCCCTCCAACCACTTCGACAGCAGCCAATAGGTTACTGGGCTCGCGAGAACAAACGAGACAATAACGAGAAATGTAAAGTTCTTCGATAACAAATACGTGATTTGTCCTTCACTTGCTCCGAGTGCTTTTCGGATTCCAATCTCCTTGGTTTTGCGTTCTGTTGTGATAGCAGCGAGTCCGAACAAACCCATGCACGAAATGAGAATGGCGAGCGTTGCCATGATCGTGACAACCGAGCTCATTTGCTGATCGGACCGATACAACACTTCGAAATGTTCATCGAGGAAGGAATAGCTGAATGGGAAATTGTTAACGTTCTTATCCCAGATATTTTTGACATAGGCAATGGATTCTTCAACATTAGCGCCATCGATCTTGACGGTCATTTCATCATAACCCCAGTCTGGGTGAACAACCATGCTCAATGTGTTAACTTTATGATGAAGTGAGTTGAAGTTGAAGTCTTCTGTGACACCGATCACCGTTCCCAATGTGTCATCGGCATACCACGCATGGCCTGCAGGTGTTCCAACGATGTCTTTTATTCCAAGTTCCTTCGCAAGCGATTCGTTTATTACAAAAGCGAACCCTTTGTCTCTAACAACGTCTTTATCAAAACCGCGTCCATTCTTTATTTTGATTCCATAAACTTTCAGGAAATCATATTCGACATTCACATTGCTTGGTGTAATGTTCATGATTCCAGTGTCAGCTTTCACTTTGAATCCCCATTGATGGAAATTGTTTCCCAGGCGTTGGCCGGAAGCGGTGACACCCTGTACAAGCTTACTTTTTAGCAATTCAGTTTTAATGACGTCAAATTTCTCATTCGACTCGCGGTTCAGCTCCACCAGCATCATCTGGTCTTTGTTGAATCCGATATCTTTGTTCTTCATATATGACAATTGCTGAAGTACGATGAACGTGCTGACAATCATGGCGAGAGCAAGTCCGAACTGCACGACAACAAGTCCACTGCGGAATAACGATCGTCCTTCACCTTTGCCTCCACCTTTCAAAACTCGTGACATATTGAATGAGGTCATATAGAAAGCAGGATAAATTCCCGTCAGGATACCTAGTCCGATCGTCATCACTAAGACGAAGCCAATGTTTTCTGGCTGAGATAGAAACGTCAGCACGGAAAGCTTTCTTCCGATCAGTTCGTTTAGCACGGGAATGAATAGAAAATTTAACACGATGCCGACACCCAACGCAAGAAAGGCGAGTGTTGTCGATTCGAAGATGAATTGGTTGAACAGCTGAAGTTTCTTCGCCCCAACGGTTTTGCGTACACCAATCTCTTTCCAACGATGGGACGAGCGGGCTGTGGCCAGGTTCATAAAATTAACTGCCGCAATCAGGAGAATAAAAATCCCAACGATCGAGAATACATCAAGGTATTCACCATTGAACTTTCGATAGTTATTGTAGTCGTGCTCGATGTCAGTAGAAGCAAGGTGAACGTCTTCCAGTTTCTGAAGAAAGAGCTTATAATAGTCATTGATCTTCGGGTCGCTCATGTGGCGACTCATAAACGCGGGAAATCGTTCTTCCATTGACTGGACATTGGCGTCTGCATTCAACAGCAAATAAGTGTTTAGAAAGTTCGAACCCCAGCGGTCATTGAACTGAGGGTTCTCACGGATGATGCTCGGCATGGACATGAGCATATCAAACCTGAGGTGCGAGTTCTCCGGCACGTTGCTTAAGATTCCGGTAATTTTGTATTCATGTTCGCGCATCTTTAACAGGCTGCCCATAGCCTTGCTGATGTCGGGGAAGAATTTGAGAGCCGTCTCTTCAGTTACCACGACCGTGTAGGGCTGATCCAGCACAGTAGCGCGATCTCCTTCGACCAATGCATAATCGAAGATGTCCAGAAATGTACTGTCCACATAGGCTACGTTTTCGATCTGCAATTTCTGATCGTTGTTCTCGACCAGGTTTTTCCCCCGATTCCAAAACCGTGCAACCCTATTTACTTCCGGAAACTCTTCTTTCAGGGCAGGGGCCATTCCCGGCATGGAGAGTGCAACTTTCTGTGTCTTTGTACCAGTGAAGTTCTGAACTTCGTCTAGTCGGTAGATACTATCCTTCTTCGAATGAAACGCATCAAAGCTTCGCTCATCAGCAATGAACGAATAGATGGCAATGCAACACGCCAGGCCAATCGCTAGCGAGAAAATGTTAATGAATGCATACAACGGGCTCTGACGGATGTTGCGCCATGTGACCGCAAAATAGTTTTTGAGCATAGGAGTATTGTTGGGTACAGAAAGGAATACTACCTAATGTCCAAAAGGTTACTGGCTTTTGCTATAACATCGACATGAATTGTCTGAATTTAGTTGTGAAGTGCCTGGCAATTGGTGCAGAAAAAGCTTCTTCGTTTAGACTTTCCGGTATATTCTTTAACAACGGGCACCTTACAGCGTGGACATTTTTTCTTTGTGTAGATCAGCCAATGCTTTTTCAACTGGTAGATCTTCTTCCAATTGTAGAAATCGAAGCTGTAGTTCCGGGCTTCCGTGATAAGCTGGGTCAGCTTGCGTGGAGGAAGTCCTCTGATGACACTGTCAGGGTGCACATGGATGCGAAACAAAACTTCGTTCTTAATGATATTTCCAACCCCTGCAAAAATTGTTTGATCGAGCAAGGCATCACTAACATTGAGGTCAGGTTGCTTCGTTAGTTTTCTCCGCGCTTTCGCAGGATCCCAAGAATCGCTCATGACATCGGCAGACCAATCATAAACATCATTTAACGCCTCCTCTATTTGGATGATAGCAGTCGCATAGAAATTGATTTCGCTCTCGTCTTCAAACTTGAGGCTCAACCGAGGCTTAGCGTCCTTTTGTTCATTGATGCGGTAGCTTCCAAACATCAGAAAATGAATTCTCAGACTGAATGCCTTAAGTTCGATCAAGAAATGTTTGCCCCATGATTTGAAGCTTTTGATCTTCTGACCGGCAATTCGTTCATAGTCCAGCTTAGATGAACCAAATGCTTCAGCGATGACCTTCCCTTTAAATGGCTGAAGTTCTTCCCTAAGAATGACGAGTGATGGACCTTCCATTGTTACAGCTTTTGCAACCGCGTTTAAGGATTCTATTTCTTTGCTTACCTTGCACGCGATGATTTATCATATAACAACAGAAAAAGAATGGGCCGTATGCGCCAACCAGTCAGAATATGCACCGGCTGCATTTGCAAAGGAAGGATTTATCCACACGTCACGACTTCATCAGCTGGAAGGTGTGCTTCAACGCTACTACTCTGGCAGAAAGGATCTCTTGTTATTGAAAATTGAGGAGAAGCTGGTCGAGCCAGACCTCATCTATGAGCCATCTGCGAACAAGGAATTGTTTCCGCACGTTTACGGGAAATTAAATAAGAGCGCGATTGTGGAGGTAGTTGATAACTTTACAGCTGAGGTATTGACAGCGCTGAAGAGCGATCATTAAAAATTCTTCTCCTTCTCGAGCCCCTTGAAGTTTTGTGACAGGAAGCTATTGTATTTCCTGACATAGGAAGCCCAGGCGAAGAATCTGCGTTTCTTTAGGTAATCGACATCGTGCTCGTTCGCGTACGCTTCCATTTCGAATGGATTATAGCGGTAGGCAACATAATGACCGTGGCCTTTAGCGCGCGAAATCAGGTAAAACATACCATAGAAAAACCAGTGAAAAATGAAGAGCATCTCTACTTGCTGAAGGAAATGTATCTTCTCGTGGCGCACGAGTTGCACTTCATCTTTGCAGACTTTAGAGATCCAGATGAAGATAAAGAATGAAAGTCCGGTGTAATAGTTGAAAATCCGTTTCCGGGTATAGATCTTAACAGGCAACATTTGACTATATAATGCTAGTTGGTCAGAATTAGTTCAATGCAGTGTATCCTGCACTTATTAAGACTTCTTTTTATACTTAATTCCATACATAATCATCAGCAAATTAATAACGATGGAAAAGGAGTTTGTTGCGATGATCGGAATATCATTTTTCATCACGCCATACCACACCCACAAAGTCACTCCAATCAAAAGGATGACCAGAAAAAAAATCGAAATGTTTTCAGCGTCTTTCTGCTTCAGCAATTTGATCAGTTGAGGTAGAAGAGAAGAGGAAGTGAAAATACCCGCAGCAATGCCAACCCATTCAGTCATTAGGAAAAATAGAATTAAACCGGACTATCCCTATAGCCGGTTTAAAAAAAATAATGCCAGAGGAGCGAAGCTTGAAAAAATTACCTTCCGAACTTGCGCGCATTGCTTCGTCTGATCCTTTCCTTTATCAAACGGTTAACATCGAGCGACAAGCCTGTTGCAGTACAAGCAGCGAGAAAAAGAAAAAATGGTCCCGTAGCGTGGCCACGGAGAATTCCATCAACTCCGGCAAAGATCATGACTCCGACCAAAAGTAAGGCGAGTCCAAAAACAGTCAAATTCTTCATGGGTGGAAAGGA
>DASWTM010000247.1:0-6499 GCA_036402115.1 Chryseosolibacter sp. | reverse complement strand
TAAATTTATCAGCGTACTCCTTGATACGACCGCGCTTGTTGTTCTTCAGGTCTTTCAGAAAATCCAGCTTCTCTTTTGTGAATCCTTCTTCATCGTATATGTACCCGGTCGAGTCAGAAGCTGTGACAACCTTTCCGCCCAGGTGAATAATTTTTTCAATTGAATATTGAGCAACGTTTCCAGACCCGGAGACAAGGCAAACTTTTCCTTTTAGTGAATCATTCTTGGTTTGGAGCATGTTCTCAGCAAAGTAAATTAGCCCGTAGCCAGTAGCTTCGGTCCGGATCAGACTTCCGCCCCAGCCGATACCTTTACCAGTGAGTACTCCTGTAAATTCGTTCTTCAATTTTTTATAAGCGCCAAACATATAACCGACTTCCCTTCCGCCTACGCCAATATCTCCGGCAGGCACATCCAGTCGATGATTGATGTGGCGAAACAATTCACTCATGAACGCCTGGCAGAATTTCATGACTTCGTTATCCGATTTTCCTTTTGGATCGAAATCGCTTCCGCCTTTACCACCGCCCATTGGAATTCCAGTCAACGCATTTTTGAAAACTTGTTCGAAAGCAAGGAATTTCAAAACGCTTGGTGTCACGGAAGGATGAAAGCGCAACCCACCTTTGTATGGGCCAATCGCACTGTTCATCTGCACACGATAACCACGATTCACCTGCACATTTCCTTTATCATCCAACCATGTTACCCGGAACGAGATCAAGCGTTCAGGCTCAAGCATTCTTTCAAGAATTTTTAATCGTGCAAACTCAGGATTTCTATCAATGACAGGAGCAATCGAAAGAATTACTTCTTCGGCTGCTTGCAGAAACTCGGGTTCATTGGGATTGCGTGCTTTTACTGCTGCGAGTAACTCGGAGGTGTTCATAGGGTGTCAGGTTGTTTATTCGGAACGTGAACATAACGGAAATTATTCAATCTCCCCAAAAGCGGCTCGAATGACGAATAACAAATTACGAATGTCGCATGTGTCAGAGAGTCGCGTCATTCGTCACTCGTCATTCGTCATTTGTCATTCGGGCAGATAATCTTTGAGCAGTCCGTAAGTCCACGTTCCCGCGGCAGCGGAAAGGAACACAATGACGATCACGAGATATCCCGATCCGATTTGCGCATACAATGGTCCGGGGCATGCACCTGTCAACGCCCAGCCAAACCCGAAGATTAGTCCTCCGAAGATGACTCCGGGATGATACGCCTTGATTGTTTTTTCGATGACCTGGCCGTCAGCTGCTTTCAAATTTAGTTGACGAATGATGAAGATTGAAAGTGCTCCGATGGGCACTGCAGTCATGAAGATCCCATACATGTGAAAGCTTTCGAAGTAAAACATTTCCTGGATACGATACCAGGAAATTGCCTCACCTTTTGTCAGCGCAAGTCCGAAGGCGATCCCGACTAACAAGTATTTGAAGTTATTCATAAGGCAAGAATGTAAGGGAGGACAAAGTGACTGAAAATAATTCCACCGATGAAGAAACATGCAGTGGCGACAAGCGATGGCCATTGAAGGGCTGACAATCCCATGATGCCATGTCCGGAGGTACAACCTCCCGCCCAGCGAGTTCCAAACCCAACCAGAAATCCTCCAACAACCATCAGCAGAAATCCTTTTAGTGTCAAAAGATTTTCAAAGTTGAAAAGCTCCTGAGGCAGTAACCCGTTCGGATCATCAAGCCCCCACGAACGGAAAAGTTGTAACGTGCCTTGCGTGACTTCCACCGGTTCTGGATTTGCAAAAACATAACCCCCAAGAAATCCTCCAATCAGAATGCCGACTGCAAAAAACAAATTCCAGCTTTGTTGTTTCCAATCGTATTTGAAGTACGGAATGTTCGAAGGAACGCACATCGCGCAGAGTTGTCTCAGTGTGGATGAGATCCCAAGACGTTTGTTGCCTAACAAAAGTAAGGTAGGGACAGTGAGGCCAATGATAGCACCTGCGACATACCATGGCCATGGTTTATAAAGAACTTCCATCGATTACGAAGATTAATTGGGAGATAATGACATGAAGTACGTCAAAGTATTTCTAATTTTCCTATTCACCATACGCAAAATGAAAAATTCAAAGATCGCCATCATCGGTGGCGGAAACCTCGGAGCAGCAATTGCAGAAGGATTGATCAAGAGCCAATTTGTTTCTCCTCAGCAGATCACCGTGACGAAGCGAAATCTCGAGGTGATACAGCATCTGAAAGTGTTGGGGGCGAACATCACCAGCGACAATGAAAGTGCGATAAAGAATAACGATGTGATTATTGTTGCATTAAAGCCGTACAATGTGAAGGAAGTGCTTGAAGGACTAAAACAACATTTCAATCCATCTAAACATATCCTGATCAGTGTTGTGACAGGTGTATATCTCAAAGAATTTACAGCGATCGTTGGTGCAGGTGTTCCGATCTTCCGCGCCATGCCGAACACAGCGATTGCGATACAAGAATCGGTGACATGCTTGTGTCATCAGGGTGCTTCGAAAGAACAGGCCGAATACGTGACGAATCTTTTTGATCAGTTGGGAATTACGATTCCGATCGATGAAAAGTTAATGGATGCAGCTACTGTTTTAGGTGCGTGTGGAATAGCATATGCGTTGCGTTTCATCCGCGCTGCAACACAGGGTGGAATTGAAATCGGTTTTGATGCGCGCACAGCTAACTTAATTTCAGCACAAACCGTGAAAGGCGCTGCCGAATTGTTGCTAAAATTAAATCGCCATCCGGAAGAAGAAATAGACAAAGTGACGACTCCAAAGGGATGCACCATTGTCGGATTGAACGAAATGGAGCATCAAGGATTTAGCTCGAGTTTGATTAAAGGGATTGGGGCGAGTTATGATAAGATTGTGAAATAGCTTGTTGTAGTAGTCTATAGTTTGTAGTCTATAGTTTGTAGTTGATGTTTGGTATCCATGGCACCGAACTACAAACAACAAACTACAAACTAAACCGTCTACACCGTAAGTTTGGATTTAAGAAACTCCGCAGTGTAGCTTCCCTTCGCTTTCTTCACCATGTCTTCCGGTGTACCCGCAAAAAGAAGATTACCGCCTTTCTTTTCTCCACCTTCAGGACCTAGATCGATGATCCAGTCTGCGCATTTGATGATCTCGAGGTTGTGCTCGATTACGATTACCGTATGACCTTCATCCACCAAAGCATTCATCGCTTTTAAAAGTTTTGAGATGTCGTGGAAGTGGAGGCCCGTGGTGGGTTCATCGAAAATAAAAAGAATGTTTCCTTCGGTCGCATTCTTTGCCAGGAATGACGCAAGCTTCACGCGTTGTGCTTCACCACCACTCAATGAGTTGGATGACTGTCCGAGCTTCACGTAGCCAAGGCCCACATCGTTAAGCGGGAGTATCTTTTCGTAGACGCCTTTCTTGTCTTTGAAGAAACCGAGTGCGTCTTCAACGGTCATGTCGAGGATCTCTGCAATGTTTTTTCCATTAAGTTCAACTTCGAGAATTTCCTGCTTGAAACGTTTGCCGTTGCAGCTCTCGCACTTGAGGAAGATGTCGGCCATGAATTGCATTTCCACTTTAATCTCGCCCTCGCCCTGGCACGTCTCGCAGCGGCCACCTTCTACGTTGAAGGAGAAATGTGAAGGCTTGTATCCGCGTTGTTTCGACAATGGCGTCTCCGCAAAGCACTGGCGAATCGTATCGTAAGCCTTGACATAACTAATTGGATTGGAGCGTGACGACTTTCCGATCGGATTCTGATCGACAAATTCCACTTGTGTGATTCGTGCATAGTCGCCCTCAAGCTTATCAAACTTTCCAGGAGACTCCGCCACTGAGCCATTCATCCTTCCAACTGCCGGATAGAGGATTTTTTTGATAAGGGTAGATTTCCCGGAACCACTAACACCGGTTACAACTGTCAGTGCGCCAAGCGGGAATTTTACCGTAAGATTTTTCAGATTGTTTTCACGTGCGCCAACAACGGTGATCGAATCACTCCACTTCCTCCGCGTGGATGGGACCGCAATGGATTCCCTTCCCGAAAGGTAATCGGTTGTGTGGGACTGCACTTTGCCGTTGAGATCTTTCAACGTTCCCTGGAAAACCAATTGGCCGCCATGACTTCCTGCATCCGGACCGATGTCGATGATCTGATCGGCAGCACGCATGATTTCTTCTTCGTGTTCAACAACAATAACCGTGTTTCCAAGATCACGCAGAGATAGCAGAACTTCCACCATTCGCGCAGTGTCTTTCGGATGGAGGCCGATGCTGGGTTCATCAAGAACATACATTGAGCCAACAAGCGCACTTCCCAACGAAGTAGCGAGTTTGATTCGTTGATATTCACCACCCGACAGGGTCGCAGTGATACGATTGAGCGTCAGATATCCTAATCCCACCTTAACCATGTATCCTAAACGACTCTTGATCTCAGTGAGAATACGATCGGAGATTTTTTGCTCGTAAGCGGGAAGTTTGAGTTTATCGAAAAAGACCAGCGCATCTTCAATCGGCATGAGTACGATGTCGGTGATTGAAGTATTAGCAACCTTCACATACTGCGCATCTTTCCTCAAACGGGTTCCGCGGCAGTCCGGACAGTTTGTTCTTCCGCGATAGCGCGATAGCATCACCCGATATTGAATCTTATAGGTTTTTGTTTCGAGGTGTTTGAAGAAATCATTCAAGCCTTCGAAGTATTCATTACCGGTCCACAGCAAATCTTTTTGCGCCTGCGTTAGCTCGTGATAAGGGCGATGGATCGGGAAATCGAACTTGATGCCATTTTTCAAAAGAGGTTTTGCCCATTCGCTCATCGCTTCGCTTCTCCACGGAGCAATCGCGCCTTCATAGACCGACATACCCTTATCAGGAATCACAAGGTCTTCATCAATACCGAGTACTTTTCCAAAACCTTCACAAGTCTGACAGGCACCATACGGGTTGTTAAAGCTGAAGAAGTTCACGGAAGGTTCTGTAAACGTCATTCCGTCAAGTTCAAACCGGTCGGAGAATTGCATTTTGGTTTGACCCTCAGCATATACAATACAATCACCTTCCCCTTCGAAAAAGGCAGTCTGGACCGAGTCTGATAAGCGGAAGACGGTATCTTCATCTTCAGGATTCACCGAAGCGCGATCAATTAGAATCTCGACTGTCCCATCAATCTTTAGTGCCTTTTTCTTTTTTGCACCTTCCTCCGGGGTGATAAGCTCTTCGATAAATTTCATTTCACCGTCAAGCAGGATGCGTGCAAAGCCTTTACTTAAGAGGAGATTGAGTTCTTCCTGGATCTTTCTTCCTTTCTTAATATGAAGAGGAGCCGCCACCATCACACGCGTTCCTTTGGGAAGTGCGTTGATTGCGTTGACGACATCCGTCACGGTGTCGCGTTTCACTTCCTTTCCGGAAACGGGCGAATACGTTTTGCCGATCCGTGCGAAGAGAAGTTTGAGATAGTCGTAGATTTCAGTTGTCGTTCCTACGGTGGAACGTGGGTTCCGAGTATTTACCTTTTGCTCGATCGCGATCGCAGGTGAAACGCCACGAATGTAATCCACATCCGGCTTCTCCATCCGGCCAAGGAACTGGCGGGCATACGAGCTTAAGCTTTCAACATACATTCGCTGGCCTTCCGCGAAAAGAGTATCGAACGCAAGTGACGATTTGCCCGAGCCGGAAAGTCCGGTGATGACAACCAGTTTGTTACGAGGAATAGCAACGCTCAGGTTTTTGAGGTTGTTAACCCTTGCCCGCTTGATGATGATGTATTCTTTTGGACTGAGTTCGTCCAGGTGAGTATCGTTTTGAACTAGAGAATTGGTCACGGTCAAATTTACCTTCGGTTAGCAGAATTTTTACAACGGTACAAAAAGAAAGAACACCACCCGGGTGGATGGTGTTCATTTTATTTCAAAATTTTTCCCGGGTTGGGTTTAGCTGTCGAAATCAGGATCGTAGCTGGCCTCGCGACTCTTTCGGCCACCGCCTTCATCGTCATAGTCATCATCGCGGCTTCCGCCTCCATCCCCATAGCCATCATCATCACCTGAGCCGAAGTCATCGTCATCGCCACCGCGTCCTGCTGGTACACCAGCCTCAGCATCCGGTTCCGGAGTAGAATCTACATCATATTCACCATCGCTATTCTTTGTAGCAGGTACCTTGATCAGATACGTGGCATCTTCTGTTTCGAGCGGAAACACGAAAATCGGTTCTTTTTTAGCGTTGGTGATACGAGTGATGCTGCTCTCGTATCCATTCGGATATTGGTCCCTCAGCAATTCTTTCAAATCCTCTGATAGGTTCTCTAAACTCTTAATAACGCGTTTCTTGCTGACTGGCATATTGGGTTTTCAACAAATATTTTTTGTGATTCAAATACCATAAGAAAATGATTCGAACGCAAGATTTTTCTCAAAATTTTTTTGGCGGGTGTAAAAATATTTCTATCTTTTCAAACCAAATTCAAAAATCAAACCCACACAATATCGAAATAGACCTCTA
>DASWTM010000246.1:0-6363 GCA_036402115.1 Chryseosolibacter sp. | reverse complement strand
GACTTTTTTAAAAGCACACTTTCGGTGGGAGGCGTAAACAACATTGACCGTTTCAGCAATCGTGATTACTTCGTGAGCAGTGACACGCTTGATGAAGTGCGGGTAAGTGGACTAAGGACGGAACTAAATTTTTCGTCAAGTACACTCGATCGTAAACAATATGCATCGTCCGGCAGAGCGTATTCTTTTTCAATTCAGTACTTTAAGGTCAAAGAGCGATACACTCCCGGCAACACCTCCGTTGAAACAGATCAGATTGTGGCGAATCACCAGTGGTTCCGATTGAAAGCTTCCGCTGAACAGTATTTTAACGCGGGATGGTACAGACCTGGATTTCTTACCGAGGTGGTGATATCCAATCAACCATTCTTTCGAAATTATTATGGGACGATCATAAACGCGCCTGCATTTTCACCACTCCAGGATAGTCGGACGTTGCTGCTGGAAAACTTCCGTGCTTTCAACTATGTAGCAGGTGGTGTCCGAAATGTGTTCACGTTAAAAAACAAAATTCAATTCAGGCTAGATGGCTACTTGTTCAAGCCATTCGAATACCTGCAGCAAGGAGCGAATCAGGAAGTGCGGGAAATCCAGGATCTGCGCGCCATTTACTTTGCGGGCACGGCAGGCTTTGTCATGCATTCGCCCATCGGCCCGGTCAGCTTAAGCGTGAATTATCATGAGGACAAACAAAACCAATTTGGTGTGCTGCTGCATGTAGGTTTTTTGTTATATAATAAACATTCGATCGAGTAAAGAGTGCGTTTTAACTCGTATCCGGTGACGGTAGATTCAGGGTTGGCAAAATTTTTAGTGTACTGTTTCGGGGCCATTTCTAAAATTTTTGGCTATGTTTAACCCTAATTTCCCTTAGTTTCATGAAGAAATTTCTACTGGTCGCTGCTGTACTTTTCGTCTGTCTTGATGCCGCCAATGCACAAATAGTACAATGGGCCTCGAAGGTAATTGAGTTTTCCTCGGAATTAACCCCCGTTCAATACTCGGCAAAACAAGCGTTAGGCAAGCCTGACGTACTGCCAGCTGGTGGACAGAGTCCAAACGCATGGGCACCGGATAAGCCGAAACGTAAGGAGTTCCTTAAACTTGGTTTTGACAAACCCATCAGCATCCGACAGATCGCAGTAGCAGAGTCGCACAATCCTAGTGCAATCTTTCGCGTACTAGCGTATGATGAGGCAGGAAAAGAATACGTGATCAACACGCTCAATCCGATGGCAGTCCCGCTGAAAGGTAGAATGTTAAATATTTTCGTTGAGCAAACTCCGTACAAAGTAGCAGCCATCAAGCTTGAATTCGATGGAGCTGCTTTGCCTGATTACTTTGCGATCGATGCAGTAGCCATCACAGATTCCAATTATCCAATTATCGCAGACATTCCAAAACTGCAACTGCTGGCTTCGGGAATTGTGATTGAAGCCCTCGACAAGAATGTAAATAGTGACTACAGCGAATTGAATCCAGTACTTTCCCCTGACGGAAAGACATTGTATTTCAGCCGCAAGAACCACCCTCAGAACGTTGGTGGGGTTAATGATAAGGAAGACATCTGGTACTCAGAGCTTGACTCAACAGGTCGTTGGATGCTGGCAAAAAACATGGGTTCCAATCTCAATAATGCAGGACCAAACTTTGTAAATGGAATTCAATCGATAACTCCGGATGGGAAAACTGCTATCCTCATCCTTGGCAATAAGTATCTGCCAAATGGAAAAATGCTTGCCGGAGTCTCGATTAGTTCCAACGTAGGCGGTACGTGGTCACCACCAAAGGCGCTCAATATCACGAACGATTATAACTTCAACGAAAAAGCAAACTACTTCCTTACCAACAATCGCCAGACGCTGATCCTTTCCGTAGAGCGCGAGGATTCCCATGGCGATCGCGACCTCTATGTGTCGTTTATGAGTGGGGACAGTGTTTGGAGCGAGCCGCTGAATTTAGGTGACGTTGTGAACTCTGCTAATGAAGAGTCTGCACCTTTCCTTGCAGCGGACGACAAGACTCTATACTACTCATCAAAGGGTTTCAGTGGCTACGGTGGAAACGACATTTACGTATCCAGACGCCTTGACGACACCTGGACGCGTTGGTCGGAACCAGAAAATCTCGGACCGGAAATCAACTCACCGCTCGAGGATCTATTCTTCAACATTCCAGCTCAAAGTGAATTCGCGTATTACTCGCGCGGAGTGAGCGAAACCAACACCGACATTTTCCGCGTTAAATTGCCCATTGTACGAAGCCCTGATCCATGGGTCACGGTTCGCGGAAAAATCGTTGATGCCACAACAGGAAAACCAATCGCCTCAAAAATCATCTACCAGCGACTGCCAGATGGAAAGGAGTTAGGAATAGCCCAAACAAATCCGGAGACCGGTGAATATGAAATCAGACTGCCAGGCGGCCATTTATATGGTGTTAGGGCAGAAGCTGATGGGAAAATCTCAGAAAGCCAGAACCTTGATCTAAGAGATATAAAAGCTGATCAGACAATCGATCATAAAGACTTCAATCTCGATCCGATCCAGGTGGCTACCGTACAGGAAAACATTACCATCAATCTTAATAACGTGTTCTTTGATTTTGATCAGTCCATTCTTAAACCCGAATCCTTTCCGGAGCTTGACAGAATCGTAGCGCTGATGAAAGAGAAGACTGGCATGCAGATTGAAATAACAGGTCACACCGACAGTACAGGACCTGAGGCATATAACATGGGCTTGTCTGAGCGCAGAGCGCGTTCCGTAGTCAAATACCTGACAGGCAAAGACGTTTCGGCTGAGCGCATTTCAACAAAGTTTTTTGGCGAAACAAAGCCGGTTGACACAAACGAAACGAAAGAAGGACGCAAACGAAACAGGAGGGTTGAATTCACGATATTGAAGATGTAACTTTAGTCTATGAGAAAACTATTTGCAGCGTCAGCCATTTGCCTTCTCTTTTCAGGTGCGACAGCGTTTTCGCAAGCATCGGATAGCCTCATCTATGCAGAAGGTAGAGTGATCAATGCAGAAACGAAAGAACTCATTGCAGCCCGCATCACGTATCAAAGTCTTCCTTATGGAAACAAGGTAGGAGTGATCACCAACAGTCAGTACTCCTTCCCAATGTTTGATAATGAAAAGTACTCAATCATCGTTGAGGCACAGGGTTTCGCCCCAGCCAAGTACATGCTTGATCCCGCAGAAGCAAACGGTGAAAAAAAGGTAATCAAAGACATCGAACTGTCGAATGGCGCTGCGCCAAAACCAACGCATGCGATCGGTCACGTAATGCGACTAAACAACCTGATCTTTGAAGTTGGTAATTCAAAAATTGACCCCGAATCGTATGGAGAGCTGGATCTCGTAGTAAATATGATGAAGGAAAATCCAACGATGGTGATTCAGCTGGAAGGTCATACCGATTATGTGGGAGCTGCTGCAGATAACCTGAAACTTTCTCAACGCAGGGTTGAATCGGTGAAAAATTACATCGCAGCGAAAGGTGTTGCAAAGTCAAGACTCAAGACCAAAGCATTTGGCGGAAGCCAGCCCCTGTCGCGCGATAACACCCCCGAAGCTCACCGCTTGAACAGACGTGTAGAAGTTCGTATCCTGGCCAACTGATGCTGACATGCTGCAAGGCATGTGTGCTGGAACGTTGTAATTTTTAATTTCGATTTATTGCTCTATGGAAACAGCAACCTTGTCAAGCGTTTTTGGTCAGATTGATGTTGCCT
Organism: Chryseosolibacter sp.; assembly: GCA_036402115.1. GTDB lineage: Bacteria > Bacteroidota > Bacteroidia > Cytophagales > Cyclobacteriaceae > Chryseosolibacter. The sequence continues at coordinate 2,621 of DASWTM010000246.1, read as the reverse complement.
TCTCTTCCATGAAGAAGACAGCCGAATCGCTGCGCACCGAACCTCTTAAAAATCGAAAAGACAGACTGAGCCGACTGCGCAAGTGGATTCATACTAATCGTTCTGCCATTCACGAAGCGATGTTTGCCGACTTCCAGAAGCCAGCCCTCGAAGTTGACGCAATTGAATTGTTCCACGTACTGAACGAAATAAAACTTGCTGGCGAAAACCTCGAGGCATGGGCGCGGCCAAAGAAGATTGATGCACCCATCACGATGATCGGAACACGATCAATCATTCAATATGAGCCACGCGGTTTGTGCCTTGTGATCTCACCGTGGAATTATCCCTTCAGCCTTGCAGTCGGGCCGATTGTGTCAGCACTTGCAGCAGGAAATGCTGTAATCCTTAAGCCGTCCGAACTAACAACAAACGTCTCAGCCCTGCTGAAGAAAATGGTTGATGAAATTTTCACGGATAGCGTTGTCAAAGTATTCGAAGGCGGTCCGGAAATTTCGCAGCACTTATTGAAACTCCCGTTTGATCATATTTTCTTCACCGGAAGTCCTGCTATCGGTAAGGTGGTAATGAAGGCTGCGGCTGAAAACCTCACCTCTGTTACACTTGAACTTGGCGGAAAATCGCCAACCATCATCACCGACTCTGCGAACATAAGCGATGCCGCCCAACGCACTGCAGTCGCAAAATTTGTGAACAATGGACAAACTTGCGTAGCCCCGGATTACATATTGGTCGATGAAAAGATTGCACCAAAATTCATCCAGGCTTTTATTGATCAAACAAAGAAACTATTTGCAGAAGATGGCAACTTCGAAAAATCTGCGAGCTATTGCAGAATAGTGAACGACAGACATTTTTCAAGACTGAATGACCTTTTGCAGGATGCACTTGACAGAGGAGCGAAACTTGAATTTGGCGGAAACACAAACCCGTCTACGCGCTTTATGCCTCCCATGGTCCTCACCCACGTTGCGCCAAACGCGAGAATCCTGACTGAAGAAATCTTCGGCCCGATTGTGCCGATCATCACCTATAAAAAGCTGGAGGAGGTAGTCGAATCGATTAACAGTCGTCCGAAAGCGTTGGCCCTTTACATTTATTCAAATGACCGCAAGACCACAAAGGCGATCCTTGACCAGACGAGCTCGGGGGCGGTTTGCATCAATGACTCAGGCATCCATTTCCTACACCACAATTTGCCGTTCGGTGGCGTGAATAATAGTGGAATCGGCAAATCTCATGGTCACTATGGCTTTCTGGCCTTTTCAAACGAAAAACCTGTCCTCAAACAAAAGAGCGGGCTTACCTCGGTACGCGCTTTTTATCCCCCCTATACATCCGTTTCTAAAAAATTGATGGACTGGTTTTTGAAGCTGTTTTAACGGATCCATAATCTGTAGGTAAAGATTTTCTGGAATTTTCAGTCGCCCGTTTAGTAATTTGCGACCTTATTGGCGTTATCTCTAAAATTTTAATATTATGAAGAAAGCCGCGAAATGGTTTTTGATTGTGTTTGGTATTCTTTTCGGATTGTTTGTCATTGCTGCAATCCTCATCCCCGTGTTCTTCAAGGATGATATCCGCGCAGCGATCGAGAAAGAAGCTTCGAAGTCGGTGAATGCTGACGTTGTATTCGAAGATTTCGACCTCTCGTTCTTCACCAACTTCCCGAATGTTACAGCCAGCCTCGAAAACCTTGGCGTGATAAACCGCGCACCGTTCGAAGGCCAGGTGTTATTCGCTACTGAAAAATTCGAAGTTGAAATCAATCTTGCAGACCTGCTGGGCGATGAAATCCGCGTGAAAGGTATTTCATTGATCCGGCCAGTTGTAAATATCAGGGTGTTGAAGGATGGCCGCGCAAACTGGGACATCGCCATCCCATCAGCGGATACAACTACGACCACTACTGAAGAGCCAAGTGAATTTCAGTTTGGAATTGACCACTGGGAACTTGTTGATGCTGACGTGAGCTATGATGACAAGTCTCTTCCGTATCTCTTAACAATCAAAGGTCTTAACCACAATGGAAGTGGTGACTTCAGCCAGGATGTTTTCGATCTGAAAACAAAAACCACGGCCGATACGGTGACCACATCATTCGATGGTGTGGAATACCTCACCAACAAAAAAGTTGACATCGATGCTACGGTGAGTATCAGCGAAGAATATTCAAAGTATACCTTTAAGGAAAACACGCTGAAAGTGAATGACTTTGCAGTTCATGTTGACGGATGGTTTAAGATGAATGAAAATGACTTTGGAATGGACATGACATTCAACAGTCCTGAGACTTCATTCAAGAGTTTGTTGTCATTGGTGCCTGGTATTTATTCGAAGGATTTTAACAGCATCAAAACCGAAGGTGAGCTTTCGTTCAATGGACTTGTAAAAGGAACCTACAGCGAGAAGCAGATGCCAGCGTTCAATCTTAATTTGCTGGTGAAGAATGCAATGTTCCAGTATCCTGATTTGCCAACTGCGATCCGCAACATCAACATGGACCTCCTGGTTGACAACAAAGATGGTGTAGTGGAAAATACAATTGTTGATCTCAAGAACCTTCACCTCGATTTTGGTTCAAATCCGATCGATGCGAAAGCAAAGATCACCAAAATGTA
>DASWTM010000245.1:0-4405 GCA_036402115.1 Chryseosolibacter sp. | reverse complement strand
TACCTCGTTTCTAAAAATTCGCGTGAAGTCTTCAACTTCCGAGAAACGCTCCTTCAGTGCTGGCCCGGTTGTCGCAGACGTGAACGCAAAGCTCTGCAGCTCATCGTCCGATTTAACACGATGTACATACCGATAAATTTTATCCGAACCGGGATGTTGCTTATCAAAACTCCACTCATGGAGGCAGTATAGCGTTGTAACGAGGAAGCAGGCCATTCCGGCAGCAAGGCCTGTGATCTTTACTGTAGAAAGGGTCATCTCCTTCCGAACGAGGCGTAAAGAAGCGGTCAGTAACATCCTTATCATGGAACTTTACGGTTATTATTTTAAAGCTACGTTTTCTGAATTCATGAAGAAAATGAATTATTTTTATCTTAATGATCGAAAAAACTTATGATAGAAGTGAAGCATCTCGAACTGGTCCGCGCGATTGCTCAAACCAGCAACATGACAAAAGCAAGTGAAATCCTTCATCTCACTCAGCCTTCCCTCAGTCATCAACTGAAGGAGATTGAGCAGAGGCTGGGGACCCAGCTTTTCCTGAGGATCAATAAGTCGATGGTGCTCACCCCTTCGGGCAAGCGAATGCTGGAGGAAGGAAGAGATATACTGGCGCGCCTTTCGGCACTGGAAAAATCATTATTGCAGCGTAGTGAAGAGACGAGACCGCTAAGGCTGACCACGCAATGTTACACAGGATATCACTGGCTGCCTTCTTTGTTTAAGACATTTCAGGCGCAGTCACCGAATACTGAAATTGATATTGTCACAGAGGCAATGAGCCGTCCGATTGAGTTCCTGCTTAGAGCTGAGATAGACATTGCGGTGGTCAATCACTTTAAACCCGCAAAAGGCATCAGGTTTGAGAAGTTGTTTGACGATGAGCAGGTTGTTCTCGTTCCCGCGAAGCACGAGCTTGCTAAGAAGCAGAGGATTCAGCCGGCTGATTTTGCGGGTCAGCACTACATTATGTATAAAGAAGATTTGTCGAGCGATTATTTTGCTGAACATGTTTTGATTCCCAAAGGTGTGCATGTCGGCAAGGTGACAAAAATGCAACTGACCGAGGCACGCGTAGAACTCGTCAGGGCGGGTATGGGAATTACCGTTTTGTCGCGGTGGCTCGCGAAGCCATTCCTGCGCGACAGCAAAACGATCAAGCTTCTGCCGATTACCAGCAAGGGCTTTTATCGCTCCTGGTATGCCGCCATGCTGAACGGACAAAAGAATGACCCTGTCATCAGCCATTTCACCTCGTTCCTTAAACAGCATCATCACCAGGGTTTGATGGCGACTACTTTAAAAAACGTGTAGCAGAAGGTTCCTCCAACCTCTGCGGTTTTGTAGAGATCTTTGATGCCCTTTTCAAATTCTTCTTTGCTTATGATTCCGTTGGCTATCGCTTCGTCTCCAATGCCTTTAATCATGGCGGTGAAGGTGTTACGAGTGAAGCCCTCAACGAGTTCCGGTTTTGAGTCATCAACATACACAACGCGTGGATTTGCTTTTACATTTGTAAATCCAGCGCTGGCAAGCATGGGATAAAGTTGCCTGCCGATATTAGCATTGCCTCCGTTTTTCTTCTGTAGCGTGACCTGGGCGTGGAACGCTTTCTGAGCTTCGATACTGTCGGGATGGAAATAGGTTGACCCGTGATCGCCTTCAATCACTGTGATTGTACCGCCCGGTTTGAGTACACGAATTAGTTCCTTTAGCGCTTTTTCAGGCTGCGCGAGGTGTTCAAGTAGAAAGCATACAAACACATGGTCGAACTGATTGTTTTCAAACGGAAGATCAAAAACATCTGCGTGCAGGAATTCTACATTTTTGATTTGGAGAGACTCCATGTTTTGCATCGCCTTCGTGAGGGATTTTTCGGATAGGTCGATGCTTGTAAATCTGACTTCTGGGTTTTTCTGACTGATGATTCTCGTTTGTGCACCGACACCACAGGCGGCTTCGAGTACGGTTGATCCCTTTGGCCACAGAGAATCATAATGCAGCAACTCTGAAGTAGAGGTTGCCTGATCATTCAAACGTCTTGATTCTTCATCGGAGTATCCATGGATGTAAGTCTTTAATTGGCTCCGGCTCAGCTGCTGGAGCCGCGCACGAAGTTTTTCAAGATTACCAAGGATATCTTTTCCCGTCTCAAGGATTTCTCTGCCTGCCGGAGTAAACTGCAACTGGTTGTTAATGCGATAAAACACCTGCATACCGAGTGTGTCTTCCAGCTCTTTCAGCTGATGGCTTAGGGCGGACTGGCTGAGGAATAATTCTTCCGATGCTTTTGTTAAAGACCCGACCCTCGAGATGGCTTCGATGAGTCTTAGGTGACGGATTTCAATCATACAGACTATTAATAATGACTTTATAGGAGGTATACTTCAGCAGGACCCAGCATCACTTGACCTGGTAGTGGCCATCGCGGCAACGGTTCAAGCTTCCTTCCGGATACTTTGCTATAACTATTCAAATCTATCTCAGACAGACCAAAGGTGCATATACTGAAGGTTGAAAATAAATAATGGCGGTGTGAGAAAAACTAATACACCGAGCTTCGGCATTCCTGCTGCGGGCTGAAGACTCACGCTCATAGCCGGACTTAGCGCTTCAATTCAATTTTAGGATCACCTGGGTCTTGCCAGAGTGTCGTCATTAAGACAGTAGGAGGCTCAGTGTAGAACTCCCGATCTACCGTTCCGAGATCGTATTCGAATGGAATTTGCTGATTATCCTTCCTGACTTCACCAAGCGCATAGAGATGTGTAAACCCTGATCCAATGTTACTTCGGTGGGTTTTAAATTCATGAATTACTATTTCATCGCCAACGGCAAGGCTAAGCGCTGGTGCTTGCGAATACAATCCTTCCCTGCTTAAAATGTTGCTCTTAAAAATATACTGACCCTGTTCGGCCTGAAAAATGGATGCATTGCTTTTCAGTTTAAGCGGTTTCTTCACGAGTGGCTTGAGAGCGGGCTCATCGGAAACAATACGAACGGTGGGCGAAAGCGAATAATAAATTGCTATAACAACGATGACAACAATAACCGCGAAAACCATCAAAATTTTTGTGATAGACATCTTATAAAGTTAAGATTTTTCAGATTACAATGAATGCTGCGTTAATCATACCGTTTCAATCGTCCCGGTGTTGTTTGATATCTTATTAGCCAGACTGTGATACTTGATTTGGGTTTCGTTATTCATCTCCGTGCGGTTATATTTGTCGAAACAGTAATTGATTTGAAGAAAGCAATCAAGATTTCGCTAGCGTCAATTGTTTTGATCGCGGCCGCTTACCGATCGGATGTCATTGCGCAGTCCGGTCTCACCTACACGAATCCGTTGTCCGTACAATTTGGAGATCCGTATGTGCTGCAAGACAATGGCAAGTTCTATATGTATGGGACGGGAGCCGGAGCCCGAAATGGTTTTGCGGCTTACTCTTCCACTGACCTGGTTCACTGGAAGCATGAAGGTCAGGTTTATTATGCAGGCAACGTCAATGGCTGGAGTGACTCCACGGCCGCCTGGGATGGTGCATACTGGGCTCCTGAAGTGTATAAGTATCACGGGAAGTTCTATATGTTTTACAGCGCACAATGGAAACACAATCCGAACAAGGAGCTTGAGAACTTTCGTATCGGAGTAGCGGTATCGGATAGTCCGACAGGGCCCTTTATTGATCTCACTAACCAACCTGTATTTGATCCTGGGTATCCGATCATTGACGCGAACGTGCTCTTTGATCGCAGCGGTAAACTCTACCTCTACTACTCGCGGGCTTGTTACAAGCATCCTGTAGAAAGTGAGGTAGCTGCGTGGGCGAAACAAGAAGGATGGTTTAATGAGATTGAAGAGAGTTGGGTTTATGGTGTTGAGTTGAAACCTGACTTCAGTGGCGTCATCGGTGAACCGGTGCTTCTGTTACGTCCTCCTGCTACGCTGAGCGACAAGCAGGCCGACTGGGAAAGTCGTTCCGTAACATCGAGAGAAGTAAATCGGAGATGGACGGAAGGATCGTTCATCTTTAAAAACGGAGACACCTACTATATTATGTATTCCGCAAACTACTTTGGTGGCAAGAACTATGCGGTGGGCTACGCAACTTCAAAGAGTCCGCTGGGGCCGTTTACGAAAGCTGCTAATAATCCTGTACTGCAGAAGAATACAGACAAGGGTGGCGTTGTGACAGGGACCGGACACAACAGCGTGGTCTTCTCCCAAAACGGAAAAAGGATGTATTGCGTGTATCACGCACGCACTACGGCAACCGGTGATGAGCGCGTTGTCTTTATTGACCGCATGAAGATTTTGAAGGACGGAACGCTGGTAGTCGAAGGACCTACTACCTCACCACAGCCCGTGCCTCAGCGCCAGTAGGAACGGTTTGCAATTAAC
>DASWTM010000244.1:0-9638 GCA_036402115.1 Chryseosolibacter sp. | reverse complement strand
GTTCCAGAAGTATAAAGACATCGTGGGTGAGATCATCACCGGTGAGGTTTACCAGGTGCTTGGCAAGGAAGTTCTTCTCATCGATGGCGAAGGCAACGAAATTGCAATTCCACGCAACGAACAGATTCAAAAAGACAGATATCGCAAGGGTGAGAACGTAAGAGCGATCGTCCATAAAGTTGAAATGGTTAACGGCAATCCGAAGATCATTTTGTCAAGAACATCACCTGTGTTCCTTGAAAGACTTTTCGAACAGGAAGTTCCGGAAGTATACGATGGTTTGATCACCATCAAGAAAGTAGTTCGTGAACCCGGTGAACGCGCGAAGGTGGCTGTAGAATCGTACGATGATCGCATTGACCCGGTAGGTGCTTGCGTGGGTATGAAGGGATCGCGCATTCACGCTATCGTACGCGAGCTTCAGAATGAAAACATTGACGTTATCAACTACACTGAAAACCTTGAACTTTATATTCAGCGCGCGTTGAGTCCAGCGAAGATCACGTCCATCAAAATCGATAAAGAGAACGGCCGCGTGTCAGTTTATTTGAAGCCGGATCAGGTTTCATTGGCTATCGGTAAAGGCGGTTTGAACATTAAGTTGGCTAGCCGTCTCGTTGGTTATGAAATCGATGTATTCCGTGAATTGGCCGAAGGTCAGGAGGAGGAAGACGTTGATCTTGACGAATTCTCAGACGAGATCGAAGCATGGGTACTGGACGAACTTAAGCGTATCGGACTCGATACTGCAAAGAGCGTTTTGAACCTCAATAAAGAAGAACTTGTTCGCAGAACAGACCTGGAAGAAGAAACCGTAGAGAGTGTTTTGGGCGTTCTGAAGAAGGAATTTGAATAATATTTAATACGGCAGTCACAAAAATCACAAAAATCATAGGGATATTTGAGCATGGCAGATGAAAAGATGATACGGTTAGGGCAGGCGTCACGCAAACTTAATGTTGGCCATAATACCATTTTGGAATTTTTGGCCAAGAAAGGGTTTAGCGTGGAGAACAATCCTAACGCCAAGCTAACCGGAGAACAGTTTGCAATGCTCTCGAAAGAATATGCATCTTCTGCCTCTGAAAAACTCGAAGCTTCGGGCCTGACCATCGGAACGAAACATGTTGAAAATGTAACAATCGAGCGGGAGAAAGAAGCGGCCAAGAAAAGACTTGATGATGAAGAAAGCATCATGATCAAGAATCTTGGATCAAAGGATCTCAAGGCGAAGGAAGAACCTAAGCCTGATAAGGTCGAACGCGAAAAGCCGAAGCTCGAAGGCATTAAAGTTCTTGGCAAGATTGAGCTTGAGAAAAAAGCTGCTGTCGAGCCTCCAGTTAAGAAAGAAAAAGAGAAACAGCCGGAAGTCGTTGCTGAAGTAGTTCAGCCGAAAGTTGAACCGGCTCCTGTTAAGAAGGAAGAACCCGTAGTAGCTCTACCTCCGGTAGTAGAACCGGTTGCCGAGAAAGTTCCTGAGCAGGAATTGATCAAGGCGCGGGCTGGCAAACTCCAGGGACTGAAAGTGCTTGATCGGATTGAATTGCCTGCCGAGAAAAAGAAGGAAACGCCTTCGACTCAGCAGTCGCAACAAGACGACCGCAAAGGCAAGCGTCCGAGAAAACGAATTGCAACCGATCAAGGTCAGCCTGCACAACAAGGTCAGGGTGCCGGTCAGAATCAACAGCGTGGACCACGTCCTCAACAACCGCAGCGCGGAGGAACGGGCAAGCCTCAACCCCGCATTCAGAAGGAGGAACCAACCGAGAAGGAAATCCAGGATCAAATTCGCGCAACACTTGCTAAGTTGAGTGGAGGTAAGTCAAAAACTTCCGGTTCGAAATATCGGAGGGAAAAACGTCAGGCTTATTCTGATGCTCAGGAGCAGCAGATGCTTCAGGATCAGGAATCATCAAAGACGCTTAAAGTAGCGGAGTTCAGCACGGCAAACGACCTTGCTTCACTCATGGACGTGTCTGTGAATGATGTGATCTCAACTTGCTTGAGCCTTGGAATGTTCGTTTCGATCAACCAGCGACTTGACGCAGAAGCAATCACTGTCATTGCGGATGAATTCGGATACTCCGTTCAATTCTCATCTGCAGAAGATGAGCTAACCGTAGAAGAACAAACAGATTCGGAAGAAGATCTCCAGCCACGTGCACCGATCGTTACCATCATGGGTCACGTTGACCACGGTAAAACATCGTTGTTGGATTATATCCGTAAAACGAAAGTTACAGCATCAGAAGCCGGTGGTATCACACAGCACATTGGTGCGTATGACGTGACTACCAAGAGTGGAAATAAGATTGCGTTCCTTGATACACCGGGTCACGAGGCGTTTACCGCGATGCGTGCCCGTGGTGCGAAGATCACAGACGTTGCCATCATCGTGGTAGCGGCTGATGATGATGTTATGCCTCAAACTAAAGAAGCGATCAATCACGCTCAGGTTGCTGGGGTACCAATCGTTATTGCAATCAACAAGATTGATAAACCAGGAGCAAATCCTGATAAAGTACGGGAGTCACTTTCTAAGATCAACATCCTCGTTGAAGAATGGGGTGGTAAATATCAGAGTCAGGAGATTTCTGCCAAGACTGGAAAAGGTATCGAAGACTTGCTTGAAAAAGTATTGCTCGAAGCCGAAATTCTCAACCTCAAAGCCAACCCGAACAAGCCAGCAACGGGTTCAATCATCGAAGCATCCCTCGACAAAGGTCGCGGTTACGTTGCAACGTTGATGGTACAAAATGGTACGTTGAAGGTTGGCGATATTCTTCTCGCAGGACCAAACTATGGTCGTGTGAAAGCGATGTTTGATGATGCCGGAAAGAAAGTTACAGAAGCAGGTCCTTCTACTCCGGTAGTAGTGCTTGGTCTGGACGGTGCGCCTCAGGCCGGTGAGAAATTTAATGTGATGGAAACCGATCGCGAAGCACGCGAGATGGCCAACAAGCGCACGCAATTGCTACGCGAACAGAACATCCGCACGAAGAGACATATTACACTTGATGAAATTGGAAGACGTCTTGCGATTGGTAACTTCAAGCAGTTGAATGTGATCGTGAAAGGTGACGTGGACGGTTCAGTCGAAGCGTTGTCAGATTCACTCCTGAAACTTTCAACTCCGGAAGTACAGGTTGCTATCATCCACCGTGGCGTGGGTCAGATTTCTGAATCAGACGTGTTGCTTGCGTCTGCTTCCGATGCGATTATCATTGGTTTCCAGGTGCGTCCTTCAGGAGCAGCGAAACGCATTGCCGATACAGAAGAAATTGAGATCCGTCTATACTCGATCATTTACGATGCGATCAATGAAGTGAAGGATGCCATGGAAGGTATGCTTGCACCGAAAGTTGAAGAAGTTATCGTGGGTAACGCAGAAGTTCGTGAGGTGTTCAAGATCTCGAAGGTTGGAACTATCGCAGGATGTATGGTTACCGATGGAGTCATCAAGCGTGCAAATCCGATCCGCCTTGTCCGCGATGGTATCGTTGTCTACGCAGGAAAGCTTCACTCATTGAAGCGCTTCAAAGATGACGCAAGTGAAGTAAAATCCGGATTTGATTGCGGTATCCGTATCGATGGATTTGATGATATGCAAGTTGGTGATATCATCGAAAGCTACGAAAACAGAGAAACGAAGAGAACGTTGTAAAAGGTTGCCGGTGGGCCGGGAAGCCGGTGGCCGGGGTCTGATAGCAACTCTTGCAGGTAATAAGTCGTCCGACCACGCCTCGTGGTCTGACGACTAAAATCTTACCTTGTACATCCTACTCACGGATGCCGGTAATACGTCTTACTCACAATTCTCCAACCCTCAGTAAACTTGTATAGCACCAGATAGTCTGTGAAGATCTTCTTGTTGTCGCGATAGAGCTCGAGCTTCACCACTGCATTGTTTCCTGTAATGTCTACGTTTACGAATTTGCCTTCGGTTTTCGATGGAGCTGCCGGATTTTCCTTTTTTGCCTTCTCGTTGTTAGCAATCCATTCTTCAATCCGTAATGGTTTGATCTCATTGTTGATCAACCGAAGCATGTTAAAGCTTGGATGAAATCCTTTTCGGATGTCATCAACGTTTCCGCGATTGTGAATGCCTTCAACATAAGCGCTGGTAACAACTTGTTTGACGGCTTCTTCATCGCTTTGCGCGAATGACAAGAGAGCACATGAAACGAATAAAATGCTGAGCATATACTTCATGGTCTTAGAGTTTAGTGTCTCAGGAATAACTGGAATTCCAAAATTAAGTTACGCGATTCAGACGAATGTATATTACCGCCTCCTGGAATACCGCCAACACAGAGATACAGAGGAGGCACCGAGTTTCACAGAGAGAATTCGAGACAGGGCTAAATAACGTGGCGTGGCTACATTGTTCGAGGTACGAATAAATTTATGCGGATGCTGGGTGACGTGATGGAGTTTTTTGAACTGAAAAACTTGGCGACCTAAATTATTAATCTGGGCGCTTGGGTCATTCGTCTTGAAATTGACGCGAACGTGCTCAGGCTTGCGACTTTATTTCACAAAAAAAGCCCCAGCTACTCAGCCGGGGCCACTCTTGTTTGCAAGCAGAGAGTGAGGGGCGCGATGTTCAATTGCACCCTTTATCTTGAATATTTTAGAACTTCACCGTTGGAGCGTTCTCCGAGCCAGCAGAAGCTTCAAAGCCTTTACGCACTGAAAAATCTTCGCCACCACCGAACATATTCAACGCCATACGCTTGAAATATCCGCGCACGTAAACGTTGTATCGCGCGACAGCATCATTGAATCGCTGACGGGCTACATTGATTCGGTTTTCTGTTCCTTCAAGCTGAGCCTGAAGATCCTGGAAGTTTTCAGTTGAACGTATTTGTGGATATGCTTCAAACGCCAGGTTGATTGCCGTATTGATTTTTCTTCCGGCAAGCTCGAGGTCTTCAGGTGTTTTTGCACCCACGATGCCGGCACGAGCCTGTGTTACCTGCGTTAGAATTTCCTTTTCGTTTTCAGCAGCACCTTTAACCGTGGCCACCAGGTTTGGAACCAGGTCAGCTCTGCGCTGGTAGGCAGCTTGCACATCGTTCCATTCTTTATTTACATTTTCCTGTGCAGAAACAGCGTTGTCATACACGCCAGTTCCCCACATGAAAAATCCAAAGACAAACACTACGATGATACCAACGATTACCAGTGTTGTTATTAAGCCTTTACTCATATTATGGTTTGTTTGAAGGGGTTAAATTAGTTAAAATCAAACATTACTCTGCCAGGTTCGCAAATGCTATGCCTGAGGCGTTCCCTCTGTCATTTTTTCCGCACTGTCCGCAATTCTGAGCTGTTCGATGAAATCATCGATCTCTCCGTTCATTATGGCAGGTAAATTATGCTGGGTAAAGCCAATTCGGTGGTCTGTCACTCGGCTCTGAGGGTAATTGTAGGTCCTGATTTTCTCCGAGCGGTCGCCACTGCGAACAAGCGATCTGCGTGCCGCTCCCATCTCCTTCTCTTGTTTCTCAACTTCCATCTCGTAAAGCTTCGTCTTGAGCATCTGCATGGCGCGCTCACGGTTTCCATGCTGAGAACGTTCAACCTGACAGGTAATCACAATTCCGGTAGGCTTGTGCGTAAGCTGCACTTTCGTTTCCACCTTGTTCACGTTCTGTCCACCGGCACCGCTCGAGCGTGCTGTTTGGATTTCGATATCGGCAGGATTGATTTCTACGGCACCGACTTCATCAACTTCAGGCAAAGCCACAACCGATGCGGCTGATGTGTGCACACGTCCCATTTGCTCTGTCGCAGGAACGCGTTGAACGCGATGAACCCCGGATTCAAACTTAAACAAGCCATAAGCTCCCTCACCAGTCACGGAACTGATTACTTCTTTGTAACCGCCAGCTGTGCCTTCGGTCACATCCATTACGGTAAGCTTTAAACCTTTCCGATCACAAAAACGCTGATACATCCGCCAGAGATCTCCGGCAAAAATTGCGGCTTCATCACCACCCGTACCCGCGCGAATTTCCAGGAGTACATTTTTGTCATCGTTTGGATCTTTAGGAATCAAAAGTTCTTTCAGCTCGGTATCGAACGATTCGATCTTAGGCTCAAGCTCATCGATCTCCATTTTCGCGAGTTCACGCAATTCTGGATCCTTCTCTTTGGCCAAAACGTCTTTCGCCTGTTGAAGATGGCCTTTTGCGCCCTTCAATTGGTTGTATTTTGTCACGATCTTCTCCAGATCCTTATATTCTTTGCTCAGCTGCGAAAACTTCTTCACATCCGTCATCGTCTCAGGCTGCATCAGCAATTGACCGACTTCCTCAAATCGAAGCTTTATTTCCTCCAGTTTTTCTTCCATAAACTAAATAAGGGTACAAATTTAGCGAAAGGGAATCAAATCAGAGCCATTTTCAATAGTAGGCAGTAGGCAAAAACTCAATAGGCAAAAGACTCTCAAATCTGAGCGCCAAAATCTAAAATCTCGAATCAGAAATCTCAAATCCTCATTACTTTTGAGGCATGAAATGGTCGTTTTACATTTTGCCTCTTTTTATTGTTTGTTGCACCGGTTCGCTTACGGAAGAGCAACGCAAGAAGGTGAAGGAAGACATGGAGAATCATGCCATCCGGAAAGTAACCGATTCCGAACTTACGGAAGCTGCTTTCGCGAAAGGAAGAGAGCTCGTTGGACAGCTTGAAGGTGACTCAGTCAAGCGCGATTCTATTGTCAAGGTAAGTGGAGGTCAGATCAAGTGGATGGTGCCCGGGGCAACTACCGCGAACATGATTGAACAACAATTGATTGATGCCTACATAGAAGCTGCAAGTGGTGGAGCGCAGGACAATGTTCAAAAAATTCGCGGGAAAGATGGAATCGATACCGATTCGATTCTCTATTCGAAACCAGTGTTGATCAAACAGCACGATGGAACAGATGTGCTGACGGGTGTGTGGAATATCTGGCTGTCGCGAAAAGAGCTGATACGATCAATGGATTAACGATGGATCTATACGCAAGAATCGTTCGGGCAAAACTTTTCATTGATGAACACTACTCATCACCGATCGATCTGGAAACACTTTCCAGCGAAGCGTGTTTTTCCAAATACCATTTCCTTAGACTTTTTAAACGCACCTATAACAAAACGCCTTACCAATATCTAAGTGAGATTCGAATCGAGAAGGCGAAGCAAAAATTGAAGGCTCACGTTGCATCGATCTCGGAAGTGTGTGAAGATGTTGGCTTTGAAAGCAACACCTCGTTCACTGCAAAGTTTAAAGAATATACCGGAGAAACGCCCGCAGTATTCCGCCTCCGGGCGATGCAAACACAACATCTCGTAAAGACACAGCCAACTCGCTTCATTCCGAATTGTTTCTCTTCTCAATTCAGTCCGGAAGAATAGCAACTTTCGATAACTCAGTTCACCTCGAACATTTTACTTTTGGCAATGGCTTTGGGCCATAGCCATAGCTACTCTTTAACTCATTCAACAAATGATAACTCGCCTTTCACACTACACCATCTACGTGCTTGACCAGGATCAGGCGTATGACTTCTATGTTAACAAACTCGGTTTCGAAGTAGCAACTGATGCTACAATGGACTCGGGTTTCCGCTGGCTAACGGTGCGGCCAATAGATCAGAAGGACATTGAAATTGTCTTGATGCTCGTTAAGCCCGGGCCGATGTATGATGACAAGACAGCGGCCCAACTTCGCGAGTTAATTCAAAAAGGAAAATTAGGCTCCGGAGTATTCGAAACGAACGATTGCCGTGCTACGTATGCTGAATTGAAAGCGAAGGGTGTCGAGTTTATGTCTGAACCGAAAGAACAATTCTATGGCATCGAAGCATTGTTCAAAGACAACTCTGGGAATTGGTTCAGCTTATCAGAAAAACCAAAAGGCAACTAGCCGATGTTCCAATGATGTTGCGCGCGCGGTGATTGGCCATTTGACGTTATAAGCGGTAACATTTCTTCCGTTCACTGTTTTAATTTTACTGCTTAAACCTATTCAGATGATGAAGAAATTAACCGTATTGCTGTCAGCCCTCGCAATATCGTCCGGGCTACTGGCGCAGCAATCAGAAAAGCTGGACACGGCCATGGTGTCGAAAATAAAGAAGGAGGGATTTGATAACTCTAAGGTTATGGAAA
The DNA here is from genome assembly GCA_036402115.1 of Chryseosolibacter sp. Taxonomy (GTDB): domain Bacteria; phylum Bacteroidota; class Bacteroidia; order Cytophagales; family Cyclobacteriaceae; genus Chryseosolibacter. The sequence continues at coordinate 1,476 of DASWTM010000244.1, read as the reverse complement.
TCCTGAGTATGCTTACCGATGTACATGGCCCTCGTTTGACAAATTCTCCAGGCTATAAGAGAGCGGCAGATTACGCGAAGCAAACACTCGAATCTTATGGCCTCCAGAACGTACACTTTGATACATGGAGTGAAGAGTTCGGAAAAGGCTGGGAGTTGAAGAAGTTTAGTCTTCAGAATTTGGGCCCGGTCTATTTTCCTGTGATTGCCTATCCTAAGGCATGGACACCGGGTGTGAAAGGCACCGTTCAGGCTGAGGCTGTTTACCTGGATGTGAACAAAGAGGAAGACCTCGCCAAATATAAAGGCAAATTGAAAGGCAAGATTGTTCTGTTCAGCTTGCCAACACCTGTGAAGCCTGGCTTTACACCGGACGCTTCACGGTTGAATGATTCGTCATTATTGGTCCTTGCCAACTCTGGTCCACAAGAGACTTTTACCGGGAGACGTTTTCAAGGTGCACAGGAGCCTCAACGCCTCGCTTGGTTGAAGTGGGACCTTATCACGAAAGAAGGTGCCGTTGCTGTGCTTGAGGCAAGCCCTTCTTCACGTCTCGAAGATGGTACGTTAACAGCATCTGCTGCCACAGTTCCATACCCTGCGGAAGTTCCGTTTGGAAGTCGCGCCCGTGCGTATAGCGGAAATGCTCCGGCAATTTTACCACAGGTGGTTGTTGCTGCAGAGCATTACAACCGAATGGTTCGTCAGATTCAAAAAGGTGTTCCTGTAAAACTTGAGTTGACACTTGAAACAGCATTCACTCCAGCGGCACCTGGCTTCAACGTAATTGGTGAAATTCCAGGAACTGACTTGAAAGACGAAGTAGTTATGATTGGTGCTCACCTTGACTCATGGCACAGCGCTACGGGTACTACTGACAATGGTGCAGGCTCTGCTGTCATGATGGAAGCCATGCGCATTTTGAAATCGTTGGGTGTTCAGCCACGGAGAACTATCCGCATTGCCTTATGGGGCGGTGAAGAACAAGGCTTGCTTGGATCACGCAATTATGTGAAGAGAACTTTCGGTGAACGTCTTGATAGAAGTTATCCGTACGATTCCATGAAGCTTACTCCTGCAGCAGAAAAATTCTCTGTTTACTTTAACATGGATAATGGCACTGGAAAATATCGTGGCGTCTACCTGCAGGGAAATGAAGCTGCTCGTCCCGTGTTGAGAACCTGGTTGAAGCCATTCGAAAAATTGGGAGCACAAACACTCACGATCCGAAATACATCAGGAACAGATCACCTTTCGTTTGATGCACTTGGCCTTCCTGGCTTCCAATTTATTCAAGATCCAATCGAATATGGAACGCGAACACACCACACCAGCATGGACTTGTTTGACAAAGCCGTAGAGCCGGATCTGAAGCACAATGCTGTGATGACTGCTGCATTTGCATGGTTAGCAGCTAACAGAGACGAACTATTTCCTCGTAAAAAATAATTTGCTCTCCATTTAAGTTTGCAGTTGG
>DASWTM010000243.1:0-14695 GCA_036402115.1 Chryseosolibacter sp. | reverse complement strand
CGACCATCGTTTTTCTCAAGCTGCTGATAGTGACGGTAAGCCTTAAGCGCACCATCGTAGTCGCCAATCATACAAAGCGTTTGCGCGTAATTGAAATGAATGATTGGTTTTGAATTCGGATTCACCACCAACCTGGCGTACCACGTGGCGGCCTCCGAATAGTTATTCAACTTCGAATAACAATCCGCGATTCGCTCCATCGTCAAGGGATCGCCCTGGTGTTTTTCTTCGTAGTGCAGGTACAGCTCAACTGCATTGCGATAGGCGAGTACTTTATAAAAGTCTTCTGCTTTTTTGAAATCACTAACGAACAGTGTAGTAATGTTGGTGCTCTGGCCATAGGAAGTAAGGCTGATGGCAAAGGTGAGCGTCAATATGGAGCAATAGCGTTGCATTTAAAAATATCGCGGTGAAACAACACCTTTCATTTTATAACTGAGAATGTATCCGACAAAAAACTCATGGCTTCCGATTTCAATCTGCCGGATCGGACCAAATGCCGCACTGTACGAATAGCCAAGACGCAACTGATCTGTCAGCTGGATTTCCGTCATCGCGTTGAGCGCCTTTGACGAACGGTAGGAGAGTCCAACCCAGAGCACTTCATCGAACAGGAAGTTGGCATTCAAATCCACTTCCACCGGGCGGTTGTCTACCATCTTGAAAAGTACATTCGGCTTGAACTTGAGTTTGCGTGTCAGCGTCACAACATATCCTCCGGAAAGCATGATCGGTACGTTCTGCCTGACCGTAGTGAGGTCAGCGCCTCGCGTAAAGACGTTGTTGATGAGGTGCGGAGAACTCAACCCCACATACCACACTTGTTGCTTGCTCAAAAATGCTCCGGCACCGATGTTCGGACGGTTTTGCGAAATGTTTTGTGTGAAGACCGGATCGGGTTGGTACGTATCGAGTTCAGCATAGTTAGCGCGATAGAAACTGTATCCACCCTGCAGCGCCATCGACAGGCTGACATGGTCGGCAACGGGAATCCTATACGCATAGACACCGCTAACTCCGGTCTGGTCAATAATTCCGATGCGGTCGTGAACCACCAGGGCACCAATGGAAAAGCGCTGATCCACGAGTGGGCTGTGCACAGCGAAGCTCTGTGTATTAGGCGCCCCCGGGAGTCCGATGTTCTGGAACCTGCTGAGAATGCTGAAGCTAAGCGCTTTGTGCTCACCCGCATAGGCCGGATTGATCGCCAGGCCATTGAACATATACTGGGCAAAGGTTGCCTGCTGCTGCGCAGATACACTCTGTGCTGACAGCATAAATATAACGACAATGCGTGCGGTTGCGGCCATGCTATTCGCGCTTTAAGACAACAAACCCTTTTAATAATGCTCCACCCATACCAAGATTGATGGCATAGTAATAAATTCCCTCCGGTAACTTTCCACTCACTAGACCATGATTGCTTTCGCCTCGCCACATCTTGTTTTCATTGTTGTATCCGTCCAACTCAAAAACGAGATTGTTATACCGGTCGAAAACCTGGACAAGGTTGTTAGGATAGAAGTCCACGCCCTCAATCCGCCAATAGTCGTTTAATCCGTCACCGTTAGGTGAGAATGCTTCGTATGCTTTGAGCGGCACATCGGTGACCTCAATAAGGACAACAGCTTCGGAGCACAGTTGTGGTGACCCGTTATCACAAACGCGGTAGCGCAATGCATCGGCACCGCGGTAGTAACGGTCAGACTGATACCAAAACGCCCCGTCAGCATTTACTTCGAAAAGTCCATGGACCGGAGGCTCAACGGGCAAAATTCTGCATTGAAGCAAGTCTCCATCGATGTCGAAATCGTTCCATAAAAGGTTGATCTCTCCTTCGACATTTCGCGAGACGACCAGTGTATCATTTAAAGCAACGGGAGGATCATTTACTGGCAGCACATCCACGATAATTCTTACGATGCTGCAAAGTGAAGGCGTGTTGTCATCGCACACCGTCACATCCCAGGAGACTCTGCCATTAAAATTTTCAAGAGCCGTATACAAAAAACAAAACTCGATCTCCTGATACAAGGCAATATCTCCACCGGTGTCGGTAAGTTTGGTGATCGTTGAAAGCAGAACTTCATCTCCATTTGCATCAATAGCTTCGAAGCAGAAAATGCCAGTCGAATCTTCGGGGATCTGAACATGCAACGTTGTTCCAGGGATACCATCGATCAGAATCTGAGGGGGAGTGTTCGGTCCGGCAGGAGCGGAGACATCTTCCTGGACATCGACAAAGATCTGGCCGCTAGCGCATACGAGTGGATCCAGCGGATCGCACAACGTTACGGTTATTGTATCCTTCCCAATGAAGCCGGGATCAGGTGTATACGTGAAGCACGCGTCAGTGGGATCAGCATCCGTGATTGTGTCTGACCCGTTTGACGACTGCGGATTGGAGACGACCGCGGGGTCGTTCTCCACGTCAGTGTACGTCACACAAATCTCCGTAGATGTGTTTTGGTTGACAGTGGTTGTGGTCTCCGTAATGACCGGAGCATCATTATCTGGCAAGACCGTAACCGTAACGGTAGCCGCATCGCACAACGTTCCTGTTGTTTCTTCACACACCGTTACAGTAGCCGTGACGTTGCCATTGAAATTGAGCGCTGGCACAAACGTGAAACAAAGACCTGACACGGTAGTGAAGGTGCCGCCTGCCGAAACATTACTGAACGAACTGATGGTTATCGGATCGCCATCGGGATCGACCGCATTGATGCACGCGTTAAGTTCAGTGTCTTCGAGGGTTGTGTAAGTCAGGTTATCGATGGAATTGTCATTCTCATCCACGATGACGGGTGGATTATTCACCCCTGGAAAATCGATAAAGCTAAAGAACGTGTTGCTGTTACTGGTGCCATCCGACACGACAAATGTCACTCTGCGGGTGAGCAAGGAGGGTGTGCCATTTGAGTTTGTGTATTGTATGGACCTGAGTGCGGTTGCATAATCAGCCAACGTAGCAACACCGGTCAACGTCAACACGCCAGTTGCTGAATTGTAAGAGCCTGTGATTCCATTCTGGTCAGTGTACACCAATGCATCTTCCGCTGAAGCGAAATTATTGCTTATCGTGACTGATCCTCCTATGAGGACGAGATGGTCAGCATCCGACACGACAATGGTGTTATTTAGCGCCATCATGTTCGCATAAGCAATAACATTGTCGGTTGCTGATACGACTGGTGCATCGTTCACGGCTTGGAGATTCAGCGTAATACCATAGACGTTGCTGTTATCCAAACCATCGTTCACCACGATCTGAATGGTGCGGGAAACGGTTAATGGGTTTTCACTTGAGTTCGAATAGGAAAGTGATCGAAGTGCATTTTGATACGCTGCCAAGGAGGCAGTGCCCGTCAGTGTGATGACGCCTGCAATGGCATCGATTGAAGCGGTAATGCCCGGAGGTGAAGTAATGGAAAAGACATCCTCCGCGGAGATGAAAGAGCCAATGGAAATCGTAGCACTTTCCAGTTCGGTGTCGTCCGGGTCGGTAACGGTTAAAGAAGGTACAATTGCTAATGAAGCTGCATTCTCACTATAATTAGCCGAAGTTGTTGTCGCAGTGATTGCAGGCGGAATGTTTTGAATGACGATGGTGAAACTGGTGCCAGAACTCGTACCTCCGCTATTGCATTGACCGATGGCTTTTGCCCTTGCAGTAATCGAATCGCCAATCGCAAGTGGTGTTACTAGCGTCTTTGTCCATGAGCCCGTGCTTGTAGCCACAACCGTATCTCGTTCCTTCAATGCTTTAGTTATATCGAAGAGACTCAGGTAAACTTCGGCACCGGCTACCGATCCTCCTGTAATCTCAAGCTCGCCTGCCTTCAGCGGAACGTTAATGGTGGGACGCGGAGTAAATCCCGTGCGGAAACCCGAACAGCCAGGGCAGAGGTTCGTAAGTGCCGTAGGGCACTGTTTCGTGGCAAGCTCGAGGAACGCGCACGAGTTACACCCGGCATATTGCGTGTCGTCAAGGCCTCCGATGTCGGAGATCTTGCCCGACATTGCACAGGTAGCCGAGACGTTGGTTAAGGCGACAATTCGTAACTCCGTTCCCTGATTAATCGAAAATTGACTAACCAGGTCGGCAAACGGAACATAAAAGTCATAGAAGTAATCGGGATCTGAACAACTGACTTCGTCTGCTATCGCGACCTGGTAGTTGGAAGACAGGCTATAGCGAAGCAATTCATTCGGGCAGCTTTCGATGCCATCAATATTGTAGACATAAATTCCTTTCGTCTGATTTTTGATCAGGGTGATGTCGATTTCAAATCCGGGATTAGCGGGAGTGGAATTGGGATCGTCTTCGCCCACGAGCCCATCGGTGTCGATCAGGATGGAGTAGGCTTCCACACTGGGCTGATCCCGTGCGACACGGAAGCGGAAGATGAGATTTCCACCTTTCAGCACACCATACACGGAAAAGCCCTGATTGTCATAAGTAAGTTCAGTCGTTCCGCACTTTGCTCCAGCCTGAATGTCGTTGAGGACTTCACCATCTGCTGATTTCGGCAAACCAAACATGGGAATTTCAAATTCATCAACGTTGTAGCCGTCATTTGAGAAACCGGAAGTTGAGAGTGAGACAAATCCGTCAGCATTCGGGTCAAGAACAGTAGTGGAAGCAGGCAAAATGATTTTTCCACGCTGTGCGAAGGATATATTGACCAGGGCAACTCCAGCCCATAGCAATATGGTGGTGAGTTTTGTCAAGTGGGGGATTCTTAACGTCTTGGAATATAGTGCTTTATGGGCATATTTCCTTGCATGTGGTTTTATTTTATGATAAAATACCCGCCAGCCCTTAGGCAAAAATCCAGTCCGGACAGGAAGGCATCGATTTGAAAGCGCTCGCGTACTCCTTTTTAACTAACGGTAAGACTACTGTACTCGGGAATCCTTAACTCATGTAAGAAATAGAGTCAAATCACCAGATTGCAATTGTCGCTTTGATGCTTCTTCGCGTCAAAAAAAGATCTCATGAAGAAAAATAACGTTCGGGTGAACGTAGTCTCAACGTGGCAGAGTGCCTTTCGAATTGTGGCATTGTTCCTTGCAGTAGTTTCCATCACTTCCTGTGACAAAGACGATGTCAACACCGATCCTTCCATTTGCTTCCAGCATACCGAAGGTCAGCTTTATGCCGAAATGGGAGTTGAATTCGATGCCTCCTGCTCGCAGCAAACGTATGATCTGTACGCCTGGGATTTTGGAGACGGTGACTTCGGTACCGGAGCTAAGGTCAACCATACCTTTGATGCCGCAGGTCAATATCGTGTGTTGTTAACCGCAACTGCAGGAAACCTGGTCAAGACTGTAGCGAAAACCATCACCGTTCAACCTTCGCCCTTCATTAAGCACTGTGATGACATTGCAGGAACAGAAACATGGGAAGAAGGGCTTCACCTTGTAACCTGCGATATTGACGTCAATGGCACATTAACCATCAAGCCGGGTGCAGTGGTTTACATGGCGAACGAGAGGTCGCTGAAGGTCAACGGTAAGCTGGTTGCGCAGGGTACGTCAGCAAAACCAATTAAAATTCTTCCCGCGAATAACAGCACTACTCCAGGCGCATGGGGACACATTTCGTTTTCCGCCACGGCCTCATCGGAATCTATCCTTGATTATTGCGAGATCAAGTTTGGAGGTAAAGGTTCAACCTGGTTTTACCCGCATTTTGAATATTATTCTTCCTGGGGCACGGTTCACCTGACTGATTGCGAGATCTCCATTAATAATACGAAAATAGAAAGTGGCGCAGCGTATGGTCTTGTGCTGACCTCGAATGCAAAGCTCAAATCATTTCAGAACAATGCGTTCACAGCCAATACAAAAAGTCCAATCCGAATCCCAGCGAAAGTGTTGCATCAGCTGGGATCGAGCAACCGATTTACAAGTGAAAATGACATACAGGTAGTTGGTGAAGATTATCTTTACATCCCATCTGATGTGACGTGGTACAAGCAGGATGTAGGCTATGCTATTGACGGCAGAATCGGATTGTCAAGTAATTTTGCCATCACAATTCAACCCGGATGTACATTGAAATTTGATCGCGAAGGCTTGAGTGATGCTGCGTATTTTGCCGTCATGGATGGTAGCATCAAGGCCATCGGCACAGCGGCAGAACCCATTGTATTCACATCGTCAAAAGCAACCAAGGCTGCTGGCGATTGGGGCGGTTTACTCCTCGGAAATAATTCTATTCTCAAGTATGTGACGATCGAGTATGCAGGCTCTGAGTACCGTTTCGGGTACCACCGGGGACTTTATGTTTCCGGAACCACGATCGTGGAAAATTCGACCATCAGCAATATTTCCGGCACCGGGTTGGATGTGGGCAGCGGCACTGCAACGATCCGCAACAACGTTATCAAAGATTGCGCAGGACCCGGCATTACCGTTCTGATTCAAAATCAGCACATCATTGAAGACTCGAACGTGATGACGAATACCCAAGGCATGCATATGAATAGTGGCAGTGGCTTCAACACGAATGTTACACTGAAGAAACGTGCGTTCCCCTATGTGATCAACGACATCCCGATCTGGAATGCGACATTGACTATCGAGCCTGGCGTTGAAATTCACATGAGAAGCGGTGGAAGCATCACCATGGGCTGGAACAACAGCAGCAACGGCTACTCCGGAAACATAAAGGCAAACGGGACGGCAGCCGAGCCTATCAAGATTGGATTGTATCCGAAAGACAAACAGGATGGCAAGAAGAACTGGGGGGCGATTTTCTTTGGTGAGACCAGCACAACATCAGTTCTAAACTATTGTGTATTAACGGATGGTGGTCAGCCAATTGATGGAAACGGGAATACGTTTACGGATACCGGGATTATCAATTGCTATAAAACAGCAGGATTTCCTACGATCACCAATTGCACGATCTCGAATTCAGCAACGTATGGTATTGCATTGAAGACTGGTTCGACTATTACGGCATCGAACAATACGCTTACCAATAACGCCTTAGGTAATACGTTTACCAATTAAGTGCGGAGATGATAAACGGTTGCAAGTTACACTCCTGTAGCTTGCAACTTTTTTTAGCCCAGCACTATCCCACTAAACCCAAAATTGCACTCGTTCTCTTCCGCGTTTCTTCAACAAGAGTTCCATCCTTGGCCAGCGCAACGCCAAAAGAAGGTGCCATCTCTTTCAATTTCGCCTGCCACGCTTCGGTCTTGCATTCTTTTCTGAAACAACGCGGCAGTATGGTGAACATGATCGCGGCTGCGGTAGATGCTCCAGGCGAAGCACCAAGCAAGGCGGCAACACTTCCATCCCCTGACACAACAGCCTCCGTACCAAACTCAAGCTTACCCTTTACTCCTTCATCTTTTTTAATCACCTGAACGCGCTGTCCTGCCTGCTTTAATTCCCAATCTTCTTTTCGTGCAGACGGAACATATTCCTTCAACGCTTCAACGCGGTCTTCATGCGAGAGGCGAACCTGTTCGATGAGGTAACGTGTCAGCGGAACGTTGCGTAATCCTGCGGAAATCATAGGCAGCACGTTGTCCATCCGAAACGATTTTGCCAGGTCCAGGCGTGATCCAGTCTTGAGGAACTTTGTAGAAAATCCTGCAAACGGTCCGAACAACAATTCCTTTTTTCCATCGATCACACGCGTGTCGACATGAGGAACAGACATCGGAGGAGCGCCAACGGAAGCTTTGCCATATACTTTGGCGTTGTGCTGACTGATCAACGTTTCGTTGTTGCACTTCAGCCAAAGTCCGCTTACGGGAAAACCACCATAGCCCTTTCGCTCTTTGATCTCGGCATCCTTCAGCAAGTGCAGCGTTGCGCCACCGGCCCCAATAAATACAAATCGCGTGAGGCAATCCTCTTCTTTTCCTGTGATTGCATGTTTCGTTTCGACAACCCAGCCTTTCTTATAAGGATCGATATCTTCAACTTCAATGTTGTAATGGACAGTAACCCCGGGCATTGCGGCAAGTTTGTTGATCATCTGCCGGGTCAGGGAGCCGAAGTTCACATCGGTACCAATCCGCATGTTTGTTGCAGCGACAGGGGCTTTTGCATTTCGCTGGTCCATGATGAGTGGCGCCCATGATTGGATGAGGTCACGATCTTCTGTGAACTCCATTCCTGCAAACAAAACATTTTTGGTCATGCGCTCATGGCGCTCTCTCAGATAGTTCACGTTGTCGCGACCCCATACAAAGCTGATGTGCGGAACGGAGCGAATGAAGGACGAAGGATCATCGATGTATCCTTTCGCCACCAGAAAAGCCCAGAACTCGCGAGACACTTCGTAATCCTGGCAAATCTTCATCGCCTTCGAGATGTCAATGCTTCCATCAGAGCGTTGTGGCGTGTAGTTGAGTTCACAAAATGCTGAGTGCCCTGTACCAGCGTTGTTCCATGCATCCGAGCTTTCGAGACCGGGCTCGCCAAGCTTTTCAAAAATCTGAATGGTGATTTCCGGGTCGAGTTCCTTGAGGATGATCCCCAGTGTGGCACTCATGATTCCGGCTCCAATAAGCACAACATCGGTTTTCGGAACAAGTGGTTTGATTACCTCAGCCATAGACAACGTATAATAGACAATCGGCTAAAATAAGAAACGTTGTCGTTTAGGTGGGAATGACTGTCTGGTTTTTTTAGGGAAGGGATGGAAGATGGAGACGGGTGATGGGTGATGGATAATGGGTAATGGGTGGCGGATAATGGGTAATGGTGACGGACGACTTTCAGCAGCGAGAGAAGGATCTCGCAGGTCGGTGTTGATCAAGACTAGTTATGCCTCGAGAAGGATTCCGTATTCATGCACTCTTCACGTTTACAGAAGAGTAGTCCGGATCCTTCGCTCGCTGCTGTCCTGCGCGGGTGCCTGCTCAGGATGGTGACGTTACTTTTTGAAGTGGTATTCCACTCCCACAGAGACGTTGCCAGGGAAGTAGTCAATTGTCCCTGCAGGGCGATTAGATTCGTCCCGAAGGGTATGGTTCCAAGCCATTGTCAGAGATCGGTAGACAGACGCTGTCACCGCCAGCCGCGGTGTAACAAAGTAGCCAGCGCCAATGGATGCACCAAAGCTGAAAGACTCCACCGCCTTCGATACATTAACCATCTTTTGCTGAATGGCGGAATACTCAAAAGCAGCAATTAATCCGGATGCTACTGGCCCAGCCTCAAGGTAGAACGCCCTGGTAATCTTGTATTGAAATAAGAGGGGTACATCAGCGTAGTACAGGCTCACTCGATAATCATCATTTGCTAAGCCGGCACCCCGTTCAATTAATGTTACACCTGGTTTAAAATATGCTTGAGCGGACAACGGTACCATCATAAATCCGCCAAGGTGTGTTCCTATACCATTTTCAAGTTTCAAGTGACGCTGACTGATGCTGGACGAACGATCGGCATTCACTGATACAAAATTCAGATTGAGGCCACCCTTTACACCAAAAGACACTTGTGCGGATGTTGTGAGTGAAAAACAAAACAGGAGGAGGAAGCCAGTAAACTTCATGGAAGTTACTGCCTGCGTGAACGAAGCATTTGGGGTCTTTATCATAGCTCAAATAAAAGGGAAAAGCCGCTTCTGTGCAAATGGTTGGGATGGGCGATAGGTAATGGGCAATGGCTAATGGGTGATGGGCGATAGGTCATAGGTGGGGCGGTTGGAATGTGAGGTGAATACAAAGAGTTCAACGTCAGGTGAAGTTTATTGAACAAAATCTAATTGAGTAATGTCGGTGATAATTTCAGAAGACGATGTGCAATAATTACCACAGTAAATTCGTGCCACTCAGTGCATTATGCTTTCCAAAAGTTTTGATCGTTCACTATCTTTGATGCCCGCGCTGGCTATCCAAGTGATCAACACGATCTGCTGAATTATTTTATGTAGTTAATGGCAACAACCCCTACCTCTGTTCTTCCCGGATCCTTCAAACAACTCGACCTCTACTTACGCAACGCACCAATTGCCATTGCCATCCTTGCCGGTGAAGAGTATACATTCGAAGTTGTTAACGACCGTTATTTGCAAACCGTTGGCTTTAGCCGCGAGCAACTTGTGGGGAAGCCGGCATTCACGGTCATGCCCGAGCTTGAAGTTCAGCTCCGGCATCTCCTGGATCGCGTCCGGATGACAGGCCAGCCTTACCAGGGAGAAGAATTTGCGGTGGATAACAAGATCGATGGCAATCTTCAACGCGATTACTACAGCTTCTCTTACGAACGATTTATCGATGAGTCAGGTGCTGCCGGAGTTTTTGTTTCGGGTCACAAAGTCACTCACCAGGTGCTTGAGAAACTTGACCTTGTAGAAACACGCGACCGTTTCCGGCAGGTAGCCGATGCGTTGCCAGTACTAATGTCTTATATTGATTCGAATGAGCGCTATGTTTTCGTCAACAAATGGTATGAAGAGTGGTTTGGCCGCAGGGAAGACACGGTGAGGCGAGCTACGATGCTGGAAGTGCTGGGCGAAAAAGCATACGATGCTATTTCCCATTACATCAAGCGCGCGCTGGCGGGAGAACGCGTTTCATACGAAGCATTTGTCAACTACCAGCACCGTGGTGAGACATGGATTCACGCTACGTATGTTCCCGACATCGATAAATACGGGAAGGTCCAGGGGATCTATGCGCTGGTCGAGGATATCACGCAACGCAAAAAGTATGAAGATGCAGTCAAGAAAAGTGAATCCTATCTTCGTAAACTCGCAGACACTGCCCCCGCCATAATCTGGTTAACGGATGTAAACGGCTACTGCTTTTATCTCAATCGGGAATGGTATCAACTTACCGGTCAATCGGAAGAGGAAGCGCTTGGGTTTGGGTGGCTGAAGGCAACACATCCGGATGACGCGAAGAAAACAGAAATCGCTTTTCAGCAGGCCATTGAGGCACAGGGTGAATACCGCGCAGTATTTCGCTTGCGCACAACCAGCGGAGACTACCGATGGGTTGTTGACAAAGGAAGGCCGCGATACAATGACAAAGGCGAGTACGATGGCTATATCGGGTCGGTTGTAGACATTGATAAAGAGATATCCGCTGAACAGCGTATCCGCGACAGCGAACAAAAATATCGCAACCTGTTCAACACCATGGAGCAGGGATTCTGCATTGTGGATGTACTCTTCGATTCGCGTAACAAACCTGTTGATTACCGCTTCGTTGAAGTAAACCCCGTCTTTACCAAGCATACCGGTCTCGTCAACCCGGTGGGGAAAACTGCGAAAGAATTGCTTCCTACACTTGAACAGCACTGGATTGATGTATACGGAAACGTTGCCATCACCGGTGAATCGGCTCGCTTCTCGGAAGGTTCGGACGTTATGGAGCGATGGTTCGATGTTTATGCTTTCAAGGTTGGGCCAGAGTCTAGCACACGTGTAGCGATTCTGTTCAGCAATGTAACCAACAAACGCAAGGCCGAGCAGCAACTGAAGGAGAGCGAAAATCGTTTTCGCGCGTTGGTTATGGCAACGTCAGACAGCATTTACCAGATAAGCCCTGACTGGAAACAGATGAGAAATTTGCAGGGCAGGGGATTTATATCGGATGTGTTTGAACCAATCGAAGACTGGCTGGATAAATTTATCCCGCCCGCAGACCAGCAACTCGTTAAGAAGCATGTTGCAGTGGCCATCAAGTCGAAGTCATTCTTCGAGCTTGAACACCGCGTGATCCGCGCAGACGGGTCAGTCGGGTGGACGTTTTCAAGGGCGATTCCGATCATGGATCACGATGGAAATATCAAAGAATGGTTTGGCGCGGCATCGGATGTGACCCAGCGCTATCTCGCGGATGAATCGTTACGCGAAAGCGAAAACCGTTTCCGAAATCTGGCCAATGATCTCGAGCGAATCGTCCAGGAAAGAACGAATGATTTACAACGAAGCAATGAGGACCTTGAACGCTTCGCCCATGTCGCCTCACACGATCTCAAAGAGCCCGTCAGAAAAGTAAAAACCTATATTGACCGGCTGCGCACCGAATTCGAGTCATCACTGCCTGCCCGTGCGGGAGAGTTTCTTTCCCGGATTGATAAGGCTTCCGATCGCATGAATCAAATGATCGAAGGTGTACTTCGCTATTCAAGCTTGAACGCTGTCGAGCAACTGGATTCCCCTGTCGATATTACCATACTGATTGATGCCGTTGTCTATGACCTTGAAATAATCATCACCCAAAAATCGGCCATCGTTCACAAGATGAATCTTCCGACCGTTCGCGGCTCAGAAATTTTGCTCTACCAGTTATTCTACAATCTTATTAACAATTCATTGAAATTTTCAAGGCCGGGCGTTGCTCCAACAATTACCATTGAAGGATCTCAACCAGCCACCGAGGAGCTTGTCACGTTGAATGCCAGCACAAGTGATCGTTACGTGAAAATTACGTTAACTGACAACGGTATCGGGTTCAATGATTTGTACGCCACTAATATCTTTGAAACGTTTACCCGCCTCCATCCAAAAGACCAGTTTGAAGGCACAGGTCTGGGTCTGGCGCTGTGTCGCAAAATTGTGGCGAAACACAATGGTGTCATTTACGCACAGGGTGTTGAAGGAAAAGGTGCAACGTTCACCGTAATCCTTCCTGCTGCAATTTAGTAGCTATCTTCATGACGCATAAATGAGACAACATCTGCAGCGTGGCGCGATGCAGATGCTGTTATACTCAAGTCGTGGTGCCACGTCTAACGGTGCGCAAAAATTTCGCGCAGCTCATTTACCAAAAGTTCAGGAACTTCCATGGCAGGGAAATGGCCACCTTGTGACAGGAAATTGTAGTAATCGGGTTGACCAGTCGCGGAGGTGAGTTTCCTGAACAGCGATTCATCTGCCTGCTTGCCAAACACCGTCATAGCAGAAAACACTTTTGGAGGCGACCATTGTTTTGCATCAGTTACCTTTTCGTCAGGGCCCCAGTTGAAGGCCATGCTCATGTTCTCGTACAGCATCTGCGCACTGGACGCTCCCGTTTGTGTAAACCAGTACAATGAAACATTAGTAAGGATCTGATCGATATTCATTGCGTCTTCCGGAAGTTCCTTGTCCTCATCGGACCACTCCTTATACTTTTCGATTATCCATGCGAGCTGTGCCACGGGGCTATCCGTTAGCGCATAGGCTACCGTCTGCGGCCGTGTCGATTGTATCTTCAGGTACGCAGTCCCTGTCTTCTTGTAAGCTTTCATGCGCTCAAGCCTTACCTTTTCCTCATCTGACAAAAATGAGGTGTCCGAAGGAAACATACCAAGGCCTGCAACCGAATAGAAGTCCGTGGTGATATGCGTTCCAATAAGTCTGTGTCCAGCCAGTGCTGACATGATACTGGTTATGCCTGCGCCCATGTCTTCACCATGCACCGCAAATTTCTCATAGCCCAGCTTGTCCATTAAAGTGCTAAACGCAGCTGCAATTCGAAACATATTCCATCCTGTTTCCTTCACCGGGACGGAGAAGCCAAAGCCAGGGATAGATGGAATTACGAGATGAAATGATGGTTTTCCATTTTTCGGATTTGTGAGTGGCTCGATTATATTGACAAAATCAGCGAATGATCCGGGCCAGCCATGAATGAGCATCAACGGAGTGGCGTTCGCAGCCTGCGATCGGATATGCAGGAAGTGAATGTTTTGCCCGTCAATTTCGGTGATGAAGTGCGGATGAGCGTTCAACATCGCTTCCTGCTTCGTCCAGTCAAACGTATTTTGCCAGTAGTCGGTCAGTTGTTTGAGGTATTTGGTTGGCGCACCTGTTTTCCAATCTTCGTGGATCGTTTGGGCAGGCCAACGGGTGTTCGCCAGTCTGCTGTTCAGGTCATTTATTTCATGTTCGGAAATTTGAATTTTGAATTGCTTCATCGCTTTTTGGTTTTGTTTAGGACAAAGTTGGCGTGGGTAGCCGCCCCAAAGCGATAACAATTGTAAAGAAATGCTTATTTCCTGTTTCGGATCCGGCTTAATGACACGGAGGTAATTCCAAGAAACGATGCGATATAATGTTGTGGCACGCGCTGGAGGATGTGCGGGCTTTGCACGAGCAGTTCCTTATACCGTTCCTCCGGACTGGTCTTTATTCTCGACAGAAAAAGCTTCTGATAATACATCAATCGCTGGAAGTTCTGTTGCTCCAACTCCTCTTTAATGATGGTGGAGCTCTCGATCATCTTATGATAATCCTTTTTTTCCAGCACATGCAGGATGCAGGGTTCAATCGTCTCTACAGAAAACAAGCTTGGCTCATTGTTGCGAAAACTTTCAGCTGAAGAAACCCCTTCACCTTCAAAGAAGAACTGAAACGTGATATCTTTCCCGTCTTTATTAAAGGACAGCCGGATGCACCCCTTTTCGATGTAAAACATGCGCTCGGAAATGTCACCTTCGTTTAGGAGCGTGGTCCTGGCCGGTACCTGCTCGCGCTTAAAAAAGTGCCTGAACTTTTCCCATTCAGCATTTAGTTGTTCACGGTCTGTCGCCATGGCAGAAAAATAACGCTTCGCTGCCAGTATCTCAAACGGAATTCAGCAGGGTCGCAGACTTGCCCCTAACACGTACACTGAATTTCTTCCGGACGATGCAAAGGCTTGTGTCACTTCAGCACGTGAAAAAATAATGCTAAATTTAGCTGAGATGATTTGCTGACGAATGCGTGTATTCCACC
>DASWTM010000242.1:0-21862 GCA_036402115.1 Chryseosolibacter sp. | reverse complement strand
TGATATCGAGTTCTCCAATGACACAGTCCGCATTTCATTTTGTTGGATTTGCTCAAGTGAACCAGCCTCGCCCCGAGTTGCTGCGTCCGCAGGATCCACGGGAAGCCGAACAGTGAACACGCTGCCTTTATTAACTTCACTTTTCAATTCTACCGTTCCTCCATAAAACCGAACAAGCTCCTTCACTAATGAGAGTCCGAGGCCTGTACCTTCTGATGTAGATTCACTAGCCCGATAAAACGATGAGAAAACAAGTTCCTGTTCCTTGGAGGAAATCCCCTTGCCTGAATCCGCGACTGATAGCACCAACCAATCTTGAGGGCCATCCATCTCAAACCGCGCTTCCACTGTCACTCGTCCGTGAGCGAGTGTGAATTTGAAGGCATTCGCAAGAAGGTTCGTGACGATTTTTTCAATCTTGTCTTTGTCGAAGGACACAGGCCTTGAATGAACGTTAATGTCTTTTTGAAAATGTATTTGCTTGTGTTGCGCCAGTGAATCAAACGAGGCTGCTATAATTCGCAACAGCGCATGCATATCGCCTGCTTCCAGGTGAAGTTCCATTTTTCCAGCCTCCAGTTTTGAAAGGTCGAGAAGTTGATTGACCAATTCGAGAAGACGAGTCGCATTTCTCTTGATTAGCAATAGCGGCTCTTTTTCCACGCCTTGCCTCTTATTGATTTCATCTTCCAGCGGTACCAATATCAACGTCAGGGGAGTACGGAACTCATGAGAGATGTTGGCGAAAAAGGCTGACTTGATGCTGTCCACCTCTTTCAATTTCTTATTTAACAACTCCTGTGTTTCGAGCAGCTGCCTTGCCTTTCGGGTGCGTGATCGCTGAAGGTAAACGATGTAAAAACCAAATGCTGCAAAGATAAGTGCACTCCCCACCAGCACATTGGTCCATAACTTGCGAATGACCGCCTCCTGTTCAAGAATCTTGATTTGCTGTTCTTTTTTTTCTGTCTCGAAACGCGTCTCCATTTTTGCCACCTGACGTGCATTATCAAGCGTGAAGAGACTGTCTTTTAATTTCAGGTATTTGTTTTCATAGCGCTGCGCCTCCTCTTTCCTGCCCATCCTGCTTTTGATCGTGGTCATGCCTTTGTAGACATCGAGCAGTGCCGACTGATTTCCTAACGCTAAGCTTAACCGTTCAACTTTTCTAAAATGATCTTCCGCGCGCTTATAGTCCTTTACGTTCGTATAAAATGCGCCCATGCGCGAATGCGTAAGTATTTCTGCACTCTTGTTCTCAAATTCAAGCGCGATTGCCAATGCTTCATCCAGGTATTTTCTCGTCTTCTCTCGCTCAATGTCCTGGCCCATATAGTAAAGCGCAATGTTGTTCAAAAGCAAATTTTTGATTGCGATATTTCGTCCTTCCAAGAAGTCCAGGCCTTTCTGATAAAATTCTAACGCTTCCTTTCCCTGCTTCCGTCTGCGGTAGTGGTTTCCGAGTGTATTGTACGCCCGCGCTGTTCCTTCAACATGCCCGATAGACAATGCCAGGTCAAGACCGCGGGCGGTGAAGGCCTCCGCTTTTTCAAAGTCTGCGAGTTCGTTGTATACCAGGCCCAACAGCAAGTTCGCTTCCATCGATCCTTTGGTGTAACGCGAGGAATCACTTAAATGTAAGGCACGCAATCCATGATCAAGACTCTTCTCAAAGTCAGGCGATAGCCAGTACAGTAGGCCAAGAGTTACGTTGGCATCGCATTCCCCGGCTGGATATTTCACTGTCTTCGAAAGTTCGAGCGCCCTTTGAGCGCCTCTCATCGCTGCGTCCGGATAGGACACTCTTAGTTCATAAGACAGTTTGTTGATGCGGGCGATGTGTTCCGTTGTAATGAATGCATCAGAGGAGAACGTCAGCTCTTTTAGGGTGTCGAGTTTCTGTAGTTGCGCGTGTAAAACCGTGGCTGTTCCAACTAACATCAGAACGGTTATGATAATCCTCGGAGGGGGAATTCGAAGTACCATAGGCGTAGCGTTGAAGGTAGCTGATTTTTCTGAAACATGCCCATCGAATTGGAGAAACATGCGGGAGAACCGACAGGATGAGCCTCGAGTTATTAGGGGCACATGCTCTGTAGCACGGAATCCATCATTATCGCAGCAATGCTGATTCATTCTGGGAAGGAACGCGGTTCCGCTGCTTTGACACAGCGCCTGATTAAGCTCAGACTTTGAGGAGCTTATTGTCCCTCCGTAGCGAATGTAACAACGTTGCCATAGGTGACTCCATGACGTGTCTCAATAAATGCGCGGACAGTAAACGATGACCATTTTGAAAGCGATGTGCGGTCTTTGATGGCAAAATGTCCTTTATTGATATGGCCTTTCTTAAATGCTTTCCACGTGCCATATCTGCTCTCCCACTCAAACCCATAGCTCAGGATGGTGTCAGTAGCTGCCACATGCTCAAGGTTACCGCGAAAGGTTCGGCTTGAAGACAGGCTGTTGTTAACATCCAGCGTCTCCACGATGGAGATAGCAGGCTCCTCGGACTCGGAACAGGTAACAAAGGTGCAGGCGATAAAGGCAATGGGTAGAAGAAGTCGAAAACGCATGCCCACGGTATAGAAAAAGTATGCCCGCCTCGCATGTGCTTCCCGGTGTGGAAAATGGGTACCGAACGCTATATCGCACCAGTCCAATACCCACACCGTTGCATTTACGCGCTGGTTTTGCAGCATGCGCAAAAAAAAAAGCCATCCCTGAGTGGGACAGCCTTTCATTTTCGAACAATGTTAGCAATTAGTCATTCCAGAAGAAGACATTGCGGGTAATCGTTTCGCCAGATGCTGGCAACTTGTTGAGTCCGCTGTCCCAGCTTCCTTCATAATAGAAAGAAGGGTACATGTAGTATTTTTCTGTAACCACGTATTGATCGTACACTACGGAATGGCCAGGCAATACTTCAACACCGTCTTCGCCCACGTATTGTGTGCCGTTCGTGTTGTTGAAATACTTATAAGAAACCTTAGCTGCCTTTTCATTGTCGCTATTGCTCATGTAGGTATAGTCACCGATGTAGTACTCTGAGTCCAGGTAGATATCATAAATAAGCCCCGAAGTCTCGGTTGAAGCAATTACCGGCAAGGTAAATGAACCATCAGCGGCAACAGTAGCACTTGTGATAATGTCTCTGTAGGTCATTGACACGATCCATCCTGTCATTGACTCAAAGCCAAGTGGATTTTCATTATCGATCTCAGGGAAGGCATAAATCTTATGTCCTGACATAGCTTTTTCGAAATCGATGCTTGGCGAATAACGCTGTGGACCAGGGTTGGAAATATATGTGTTTGCACGCGTCCCGTAGATCGCTGCATCGCTGCCGTATCTGCGGCCAAGTGTATCATTCAACGCAGTGGCATTTGCCATCGCTTTACCAACTACTTTTGCTGCAAGTGCGCCTGCATTTGGGAAGAGCACTACTTGCGTAGACGCGTTTACCACATTACCCTCAAACGTCACTTCACCTTCGCTATAAACATAGGCTTCGGTTGAGAGGTAAGCCTGGTATTCAAGTGTAGTGTGGTCAGGAGCCGACACCGTTACAAAAACGTAACCTGGGCGCAATCCTGTGAACGAGAAAATTCCCGCTCCGGAGCTCACTGGCTGCTGAACCTTTCCGTTTTGTTCAACCACAACGGTGGCTGACGTTACACCCTTTGATCTTCCAAAAAGTGGCTCAGACTCGGTGTATCCTGCGGTCATTTCTGAATTTGCTGCGGAAATCACGTTAACCGTGTAATGAATTTCCTTCTGGACATCTTCGCCACCCAGCTTCATGAGGCTGTCAATAGAAGCCTTCAGCTTTGCGTTTGCAACAATGATGTCGCCATTCTCTTTGTCAAGAGTTACATACTCTTCATTTGCGGTGTTGATCAACGCTAGCAATGAATCTGCCTTCGTGGTATCATCAACTTTTACGATGACCTCATCTTCACAGGCAAGAAGTCCGAAAGACAGCGCTGCCGACAAGGTTAAAATGTTATATATTCTTTTGCTTTTCATTTTCGTCAGTTTGTAAGTAAAACGTAATTTTTAGTCGATAGAACCTTCAGCGTAGTACAGATTCCATCCAGTTTCTACGGTCGGAATTGAGTAATCGTTCTCAAAGTTGTAGTCATACCACATTCCCACCGGATGCTTGAAACGGTAAATTGCCTGTCTTGTATAGGTAATTGGTTTAGGCGCATCAACTGATCTTGGAGCACCATCGGTAAACGTGTCTCCTACTTGAACAAGCGTCTGCTCTGCAGTGAACTCGTGTGCATTCATGATGAAATCAATCGAGACACCATCTGATTCGAGACCCTGAATTGGCACAGTCAGCGTGTATTCTTTGTTAGCATCAAACGTAGCTTCGTAGTTAGCATCTTCATAAGCAACAGTCAACACAACACCTGGTCTGATCTCGTCAAAATATCCGGCCGACCCTGGCACGTTGTAATACTCAATCATTGGAGTGGCATACAGCTTATGCTGCACCTTGTCGTACGAACGGTGAGGCGCGAACCAAGGCTGATCTTCATCCGTCTCGGATGTACCGGCATACGAAGTGATCGCAGTCCATGCGCTCCATCCGGTGTTTGAATTATAAAGCTGGTGGTAACCTCCAACTGTATCGTTCGCTACGTTCAGGTTAGCATAAAGGAAGCCTTTGATGGTAAGGGCGCCATTCTTGGCAAGGGCTTCAGCTGACTTAGGCAACAAAGGTACCCGAGTGTTCGCGCGACCTTCCGAAGCAGAATAAAGTGTTGTTGTAAAGTTTGCTGTCGAATATCCCGCAGCAGCAACAACACCTGTTATAAAGCCTGACTTCACACCGGTAAATGTTGCGGTACCATCTGTTGTCGTCTTCGTATTAACCGTGCCGTTTTCGTTGATCGTGATCGTTGCGTTTGGAATTACATTTCCCTGAAAATCGACAGCAACCACCTGATACGATACGATGCTGTTGTATTCTGCTTTCAATGATTCAAGCACAGTTTCCAGGCTGTCATTCGAAACCTCACTCAGGTTTTTTGCAACTTCTGCTCCGTGAATCAGGATTTGCAGTTGTCTCAACTCAGCACGCAAGGCATCCGTGCGTTGGGTGTCTTCCACCGGTTGAGGATCTTCTTTCTCCGAACAGCCAGTATAAAACAATACCAGCGATGCCATTGCCATGGCAAGTAATCTAGTTTTCATCATGTAGTTATTAGTTGTTAAAAAAGACGAGTGAGTTAGAACTCAAAGATTTTGTATGCAATGTATGCCTGAAGCATCATGTACTTTGGATCGCGGCTTGCGCGGACGTCACGTATGCGTTCGTTGGTTCGGGTGAACGCCATGCTGTAGCGTGCTCCGGCTTCGAGCTCCTGACCAAACAACGTGAAGTTGTAGGAGGCTCCAGCCACGCCAGCAAATTGCCACCGCTCATAATTTCTGAACTGATCATTGCCCTCAACTTTGAATCCTTCGCTGTCTCGGGTGATTGAGCGGTACTCCTGAATAAACATCGAAGGCATAATACCAGCGTGAACGTAAAACTTATTAAAAATATAGTAGTTGGCTGTCACTGGAAGGTCGAGATAAGAAGACTCACGCTCATACCGGATACGCTCACCAAAGGATGGCTCCGTCAGGTTTAAGCCGCGGGTTGAAAATAGCGCTTCAACGCGAGCGTACAGGGTTCCCGTTATAACGTAGTCACCATACGCGCCAGCATGGAATCCCAAGCCAGGCTCTGAAACAAAATATTTTGTTCCTGGTTGATAGTTATCATAGAGGTTACCTCCTCCCTTGATACCTAAACGAATCTGCGCAAAACTTGATTGGGAAAAGAAAAACAGAGAAAACAGGATGGTCATTAGACCAACACATCTATTGTACATCGTAGTGGGGTTTCGACTAAATACTCGGCAAAATTAAAAGGTAAACTTTACGTTTCAATTTTTTTTTGTCCGAAAAATTATTTTCCACTCTCACAACGGTACCTCTACTGAAAAGTAGGTAGTGCCTCAACTTCGCGACAATTTCTCAAACGTGTATAGCTACGGATATTGATTTCGGAAGGTTGACTTGCTTTAAAACTATTTTTGTTTATGAAGGCTTACAACGGTGACACTATTTCAAAAAAAAACAAAAACGGTCCGCGCCCTGCGGAGTATCTCTTTGACAAAATACCTGAATCTAGGTAGGCAGCGCGCCAGGGTAAACTACAGCAGTGCACAAATGCGCCAGGGTAAGCCGTGTCACTTCTCTGCCAATCGCGAACCATCGCCTCGTCAGGCGGAACAAACACGAACGCGTTCCTCGGCCATCGGGTCTGGCTTGAGCAGTATTCGAATCATGAAACACACATACTTTAGCATTCTTACTGCTAGTCGAAGCATGCACGTATGATGGCCTGACCAAACTTGCCTTAGCTACGCAAAAGCGAAGCAACAACGCAACGCGCTGGCACCAGCTGTGCCGCTAGCAATTGTGCTTGGATATAAGCAGGTTAAAACAGAAATTAGGCTGACACTTGTGGGCTGTTCAATCGGGCATCATAATTTTCAGCTGTTTTTTGCGTATGACCTAAACAAATCGATGGATGTCGGACGGAAAAAAAGAGTTTTATGACCAGTTGGTCCAACAATCTCAGCAAAAGCTGCTAAGCACGGCCTCGCGCGCAAGCCTGCTACGTCAAAAGCTAACGGCTATTAAACAAATGATTGCTAGAAGTTTCGATCGCGTTTCAAAGACCCAACAACTCCTTGATGAATTAAAAGATACAATCAACAAATCGCAAAAGCGCAAGTAAGCAGATCTGGCGCTACGATTTATCTTTAGCTTTAAACACTTTGATTTTGGATACGACTGCTAGAACTATTCTGTATGTTGATGACGATATCGATGATCAGGATATCTTCATTGAAGTGTTGAAGGAGGTTCAGCCATCAATAACCTGCGTGGTTGCATCCAACGGCATCGAGGCGTTAGAACTCCTGAAAAAATTAAGCTCCCCGACTGCATCTACCTTGATGTCAATATGCCGCTGATGAACGGCATTGAGCTTCTTCATCAAATCAAGTTAGAACCATCCTACAAATCAATTCCCGTTTTTATTTTGACTACTTCGAAATTGATGAACACCGAAGAAGAGGCACAGGCTCTAGGGGCTACGGAATACCTGCTCAAGCCAAACTCCTATCACGAATATAAAGCGCTGTTGCGGTCATGCTTTATAGCTCACCTTGGATAAGCGCATAAAAAAATCTTAAGCTCGCGACATACGACAACGGCCGACTGCGTTGACCGACCCTGTTCCTTCGTTCACCTACTGTGTCCATGCAACAGCCTTTTTGCCATGGTCGCCCCTAAACCCAATCGCGTTATTTACATCATAATCGCAACGCAAATGGAAAAACTCAACCTCAGCCAACACAACCTGCGCCTCCGCTTCTTTACAGTTGTTGCCGGAATGGTGATTGCAGTAATCTGTTCGTTCGTTTTCTTCACGAGTTCCGAAAGCAATGAACCATCAATGCCGCAGGGAGGCATACACTCCAGGACCCAACTCGGCCTCGGCTGGAAAGCTTTCTCAGTCACGACCTATCTCTTTCAACCCTCACAGCTGAACTAAATATCAATGAAATGAACTTAAGTTAACTATTAATCATGCCAAACAATTGGCTTTATACCGCAGTTTCCGAAGCTCACTCTTACGCTTATTGAAGCAACACCCATATCGCATCCTTGTAATTAGTCCGGGCAAGAACCCACAGCATTTGCACACAATTGATATCTTCACGCGTTCGAAATGACGTCATGAAAAACAGATCCCTCTTTAGTGCCGCACTGCTGTCAATTCTTTTTGTTGGCGCAAATGCCCAAAGCATCACTTCATCAACACCGGTCCGAAACTATTACTACGACTTCAAATTGTTTAATCCAGCGTTCACGGGAACCGAGGCGCAACACTCCATCACAACGGGTTACTCCGAAGACCAGTCTGGTCTGTTTGGTGCTCCGCGGTTGGGTTATGGATCGTATGAGCTGAACCTCCCTTCAATTGAATCCGGTGTCGGATTTATTTCTTCAATTCAGGAGATCGGCATTGTACGGTTTACACATTATGGGTTACTCTACAGTAAGAAGTTGTCGGTTACCGAAAAGAGCGGTTTCCATTTCGGGACGCAGTTAGCTCATCAACGTGAACGCAGGGACTATACGAAGCTCCGACTCATTGACCCAACTGACCCAGTCGTAAACTCGGGCATTGAAACCATCACGAATTTTAACCTTTCTTTCGGTGTAGCTTACTATTCACCCACTGTAACCGTAGGCGCGGGATTTAAAAATATCTTCAAGGAAGAATTTGATACTCGTGAATACAATCTGGTTGTGACACGAAGTATCACCATCACTGATAAAATTGAAGCAACGCCTTCGCTGTTTTTCATTATGGATGAAGCGCGTAACAGTGTCCGGTTGAACACTTCATTTAAACTGTTTGACTGGGTACTTTTAGGTGCGGGATACACCTTCCCGCAGAATGGGAGCGATAATCTCGATGTGAACATCGGGCTTAACATCAAGGATCGCGTTCAAATCATTACGCACGTTTATGCCGCTGAGTACGCGCGCCACCGTAGCAATAACCGCGAGACCACGTGGATCGAATCAATGATTCGCGTGCGGATCGGTGAACCTACAGCAAACGAGCATTGAGTAAGCAGTCAGCTCGCTGACGCTATTTCTGACTTAACGGATCCCGATCGCCTAAAATTGATAGACGAGCCCCACTCCTACGCCTGCCCAATATGGCTTGATTGCAAACGGTTCTACTGTGGAGGGTGGAACAATTATCGAACGCCTGAACGAAGGCTGAACGTAAATGCCAGCGCGTGCTGTCAATGAATATTCCAGTCGATAGTGCAGCTGATACCCCACGTATTGCCCGCTTAGATGATGAGTGCCATCGCTCGCGTTTACCTCGCGCAATTGATGCATGTAGAACACGCCAGCGCCAGGTTTGTGTTTCAAGTGTGTTCCTCTGATGAGATAGTGTATTCCTGCTGACATCACCGTTCCACGGACCCGATGCGTATAGCTCGTTGTCATCGAAGATGGATTAATGTCAAAGCTAAGCGGTGCCTGCGTTGCCGTGATCGCTGGATCTTCTTCCGACAAATAATCATATGAGATTTTTGTCTGCTGATGATGATAGCCTACCGAGGCATAGATTTCCAGAAATCGTGCAACGGGTAACTGCAAACCGATCTCACCGCCTATCGAGATCCGGTCTCCGGAAAAGATCCCAGGTGAATTGAGCTTCTGAATGGTGATGTCATCGCTCGTCACCGGAATAATTTTCTGATATGCCAGGAACGGATTCACCTGGGCAAAAAGGATCGGATAAAACTTTCGCTGCTTCTTCTTTTCTTCTTTCTCACCGGTTGTGATGATTGAAGATTTGTTGTCGATGACTTTTCCTGGCGTTGAATCGCTCTTGACATGCCCGAATCCGTTATCATCAACTCCTCCGGTTGTGTCTTTTGCAAGGTTAATTTCAATTTGCGAACGCTGAACTTGTTGCAGACCATGTTTCTCAATTGGGGCGTCAGCGGGCTGAACTCCGTTTGCATGTGTGTCATCCGACAACCATTGACCAGGGCTCAATGAAATTTTAGGTGCACGCTTGATTGCCCCACTATAGTTCCCAGGTTTACGTTTGGCATCAGACTCGTGATAAGAAGTATCGCCCTGATACGCGCCTGTCTTATCTTCATGCGGAGGGTAAAGCGTGGTGCTGTTAGAAGGGTCAGCGCTTTGTTGTTTTTCATCGGGTATGCGATGCCCATTTTCATCAGCGCCCGAAAAACGCTCTGTACTTTCCTTTTGCTGTGGCACCAACGCAATTACCGACTTATCCTCAGTAAATCTTGCCACCTCAAATCCTAAGAGAAACGCAACGATTAGCATTGCAATAATATCAGCCGTACGATTGACCGCCCTTGCGTTCAGTGATCGGACCGGGAGCGCAGCAGTGATCTTTTCCCAATCGCCATCATCGGGCTCTTCGCTGTACTGTTCCAGGCGGCTACTTATCGCCTTCCAGAATTCATGCTCAGGCAAGCTTTTCATATCGTGTTATTCCCAATTGGGAAAGTTTTTGTTTCAATAAATATTTCGCCCGATGTAATTGAGATCGCGAAGTCGTTTCACTCACGTTAAGCATTTCTGCAATTTCGCCATGGGAGTATCCTTCAACCTCGAAAAGATTAAAGATCAGCCGGCAACCTTCTGGAAGCGCGTGAATGGCGTTCAATAGAAACTCATCCGTGAGCTGCTCAAGGACAATGTCATAGTCGCAATCGACCACCTGGTAATCACGATCGGAGTACGCGCGCAACTCGAGCCGCTTGGTTTTGTGATACTGATCTATGGCGGTTCTCACGGCCACCGTTTTCATCCATGAGTCGAGTTTCTCAAATGACTCAACCTGATCAATTCTTGAAAAGATTTTTATAAAGCTTTCCTGAAGCACATCGCGTGCATCATCTCCGCTGCGGGTATATCGTCTGCACAATCCCATCAGCCGTGCCTTGTACAGCTCATATAAAGTACGCTGTGCCCGCGGCTCCCGTTGTTTACATTGCTCAAATAGTTTTTTGTCCAGCATAAAGGGTCGAGCCCCGGCAGTTCCGCAGGGGCTCAGAGGATTTTTTTTGGCGCTTACTTTACTTGGATGTAAACCCGGGCAATTTCGCATCGCGCACCGTAGCACAACTTGTACACCGCACTATCACTGAAAGTTTGCGGGGCACCCGGTATCCGATAACGCAATCCTGAATTATCAAAACTTGCCGAGCCAATATCGCCATCGTCAATCAGCGTAAACTGGTAATGGCTTGCCGGCTTTCCGCAGAGTTGGTCATTCGAATAGATATCGAGAAAGGCTGTCGTGTCTGCCCCGATTGAATCTCTTCGGAAGACAAAGCTGTCGTTATACACTTCAAAAGTACAAGCTGATGCGGGTGACATATAGACCCGTCCGATGCCCCAGCGTGTTGTATCGCGAACATCGTAAACTTTATAGACGATTGAGTCGTAGCCGGCAAACCCAGGTCCTGGCGTGTAGCGGAGGCTTTGTCCCTGCACGATCGCAGTTCCAAACGTTGGTGGATACGAGGTGTCAGGTTGATACACCTCAACAGCGAAGTCTGCACTATCGCCACAAAGGATGTCGTTTTGTAGTACTTGAATGAGATGAGATGACGATACTCCTTTGACATAATCAGTTTGCGGATAGACGCCACACGGAAGTTGGGTTGAGTCAGGCTCCACAATTATGATGACGGTGTCTTTTCCCAACAAAGTATTCTCACGCGAGTAAATGGAGAACTCGAATGCATCCCGGCCACTTGTGAAATTTGCATTAGGCAAATATTGAAGGACTGCACCACTCAGTTTCGTTAACGTACCGCTCACTGGCTTTCCGGTAACATCGAGGCGGACTGCACCGGAAGATTTTACCATGTTATTCAAGTCGATGATACCCGTTCCATTTCTTGCGATGTAAATTTCAGTCCCGTCCAGCGCCACTTGGGGGATTTTTGGAGCAACATCTGATTCCAGTGAATCGCATCCGTAAATCATGATTATGGAAATGAGCGCACCGATCATGGGAACACGTGCGCGCCTTCTTCTTTGTTTTGACTGCATAACGATTGTTTGGTTTTGGGGGTAGGACCGGTCGCGCTACGAGAACGTTGGAAGGGTATACAAAATTTTATCCGCAATGTCAGGAGATTGCCAGGTGCGGGATCATGCGCATCAGCTTGTTGCCGGATTTGGGCGTTGGCGACTACAGTATTTCTGCGTACTCTGTATGAATGACGTCAATCGATTCTGGCGAATTATCATGGCCTTGCTTAAGGCTGGGCAGGCGGAGGTGAAAGACAGTCCATTGGCCAAGGATCGACTTCACGCCAATTTTTCCTCTGAGCATCTTGACTGATTCTTTTACCAGAAATAGCCCGATACCTGTTCCCTTGGAGTGCTCAACTGCGCGGTAAAACATCTGAAATATCTTTTCGAGGTGCTGCTTTCCAATGCCAATCCCGTTGTCTTCAATGGTTAAATGAAGCTGATTGTCCCGGAATGTACCTTCAATTTGCAAATGCGATCGAGATTTGGATATGTCGAGGTAGCGGAAGGAATTAGCAATCAGATTTTTCAGGATGATTTCAAGCCGTGTGCGATCCGTATAAAATTCCATCTCCGGAACGTTCACGTTCACGGCTACGCGTTCCGCATTCGGCAGAAAGCTCAGGGACTCTACAATGTCTAGCACCATTGCTGCCACATCGATTTTCTCGACAACTAGCGCCTGCCGTTTATTCTTGGCATAATCGGTAATGTCATTGATGAAGCCGTTCAGTTTCTTGACTGACGTGCTCATCATTGTAAAGTAATGTTTATGAGCCGGACTGTTTATTTCGCGTTCGGCCAAACCGACAAGGCCATCAAGCGATGCAAGCGGTGATTTTAAATCATGGGCCGCACTGTAAATGAAACGGTCGAGCTCCTCATTCAGCGTTTTTAGTTCATTGTTCTGCTTCAATATTTCATTAAACTGCGACTTGAGCTTACGACTCATGCGGATAAAAGAAGCCGATAAGGTGCTGATCTCATCACCGCTGACCGTATCCTCCAGTTCGCGTTCGTTCAGTCCTTCACTCACCATAAACTTGCCCATGCTGTTCGACAACTTCTTGATGGGACGTGCAAGACGTGTCGAGGTAAAGTAGGTCAGCATGCACGAAGAGAAAATCAGCGCCACTGAAATGCCGATGAACCACAACGCGCTTTCTTCAATAATTTGCTCTTTCCTGCCTCTGACTGTTTCATCCAGTGAGGTGAGCAGTTCGAAGATAGATTCGGTGTGGTGATTAAGTTTACCAAGATAGCCTGTCTGTGGCGTTATGCCAATTTCAAACGTTACCTCAGTGAGGATATTAAATTCATGCTGATAATTTTCCAGCGTAATCACAGCCGTGTAACGCTTGTTTTTTCGAAGACCGATCAACAATTGATCTGCAAGTATGTTAAACTTGTCTATATACTGCTTCTCCTTGCGCAGGAGAAAATCCTTTTCATGACGCCTTAGGGTGAGCACATCGGAAAGAAGTAGCCCCGTCTCCTGCTCCAACCGATGCGCTTCTTCGCGCATGCTTCCCTCGAGACCGTAATCTTTAAATCCTCGCACATTAATCTTTTCCACGAGGAGCTGAAAGGTACTGTCATAGATCGTGAGCATGCTGTCGATTCGCTGCAACTCCAGGCTATCGGCAAGAGACCAATCCTGCACACCATCACGCAACAACGTTTGTGTATGCTGAATTGACCGCATGAGTGTGATGCGCCTGAGCAACAGGCTGCTTTGGTTTGTGCGGAAGTAATTGACATTCAACGTTTCGAAGCGAAGGAAATCCAGGTCTGTACTCAGTAACTGCTGAATCTGCAAACGCTGATAGGCAAACCGCTCGCCCAAAGCATTGGCCCGGTTTGAACGATTCAGGTAATAGAGCGCAAGCCCGGTTATCAACGTAATGTTAAGAACTAATATCCCAAAGGAAAAAAACAGGCGCTGTGTGATCGATTGGCTTTTAAACATGACGCAGAACTGACACAACATTACGGTATTGCCGTTACCAATTGTGAACCCCGGTGTTAAGAGAAGGTTAAATTGCTGCGTATAGGGAAGACGTGGCGACACAGACATGAGCATTTCATTCCACGAACAGCGATAAAGGTCATGAAGATGTTTAAACCTCAACAGCACCCGCGAAGGGTCTTTTAAACAAAGTACTGCCGGCAGAGCACGCTGCTTACTTGTACGCGTGCGGCATCCATTTTTTTGCAACACCTGAAAGTATTTGTATGGATAGTATCAACCGCCAGCAACCAGAAAAGAATCTGGAGAATCTATCGCACGAGGACGCGAAAGAAAAAATTAAAGAGCTGATCGAAAAGGCGAAGAAGAATTGTTTCTTCTGCACGAACATAAAAACGGGTGAAGCTTTTTCAACACGCCCGATGTCAGTGCAGAAAATTGATGACGATGGAACGTTGTGGTTTCTCAGTCCCATTGATAGTCATAAGAACCAACATCTGCTCCATGACCCCGCAGCGCAACTACTCTTTAAGGGTTCGGATTATTCCGACTTTCTAAGTCTGTATGGAACCGCCATCATGGGGCGGGACGAGCACAAGATCGAAGAACTTTGGGAACCGATCCTAAAGACATGGTTCACCGAAGGAAAGAAAGATCCACGAATAACCGTCATCCAGTTTACACCACACCACGGTTATTACTGGGATACGAAGCATGCGCAAATTGTGGCTTTCGCTAAACAGATGGTGGGCGCTGCCATTGGAAAAACGTTAGATGATTCCATTGAGGGAAGTCTTCACCCCTAGACCGCGCGCTCATCGCCCGTTTATATAAAAAGCCCTGTCATGACGACAGGGCTTCGCTCATTTACCAAATACCTGATTCGGATTCGGTTTCTTTGCTCAACGCCTTCACATCGTGACCCGCGTTGCGACACGTGTGTTGGGTGAGAATGTTTTTCCATCGTTGACCCGGCTGTATTGCTCTTTCACAATACGCACTAAAGCCTTACGATGGCTACGCTTCCGGACGTCAATCCGGGTGTTTAACTTCACCTCATGAATCAGTATGTTTTCCGTATTGTAAATCTTTACCACGGACATGTCTGGAATATTCCTGTTTGATTCCACTACCCAGTAAAGCTCGCCCTTTGGTGTCTGTCCCTTTGAAGTCATTACACAACCAAGAATGATCATAACGAAAAGCACGTGTGTTTTCATAGTGTTCTTTTTTATGAAGTACGGCAAACTGCTGAAAAGATATTCGGACGATCGATACTTGTATCGCCAGAGGAGCCCGAGAGCATCACGGGAACGATTAAAACTTTTAGTCGACTATTCTCTGCCTTTTGTCTACGAACGCGTGTGAATTGAAACTTAAGTGGCAGTTTTGAGTAGCTTAGTCTATGGACAACTTCTTCTCGCGACTTGTTCTTTCCAATAGCTGGCAATACCGTATCGGCAGGCATGTTCTGTTCTGGCTGTGTTGTTGGGCATTTATGGGATTTATCTATGGCTTCCTGTACGTGGATGATCAACAGCGACCCCAATTTGGTCGGTCATATCTGGAATCGTTCATCTATCTCCCGCAACACATGGTATTAAGCTATGGATTGATCTATGTGGCGCTGCCGCGGTATATTTTACGAAACCGCTACTGGGCAGGAATTGGTGTAATCATAACCTTTATGCTGATTGCAGCGATTGGCTCTCCTGCGATCCTGATCTTCATTTTAAATCCGATACAAGAGGCGCTGCATTATCCGGTAAAGCATAGCTCTGTCTTCTTTTCATTCATGGGAGGATTGCGTGGCTCGTCAACCATTGCAGGATTTGCCGTGGCAATCAAGCTTGTGAAGTACTGGTACTTTAAGAAAGAAGAAAATGCAGCGCTGGAAAAGGAAAAATTAAAAGCTGAACTTCAGCTCCTGCGTGAACAACTTCACCCTCACTTCGTCTTTAACACGCTCACCAGCATTTATTCCCTGGCGTTGAAGAATTCACAACACACTGCCACGGCAATCCTAAAACTGTCTGACCTGATGCGGTATATGTTCATGGATTGCTCAGGACAAACTATTGCCCTGGCAAAGGAAGTAGAGATGATCCGCACGTACATCGACCTGGCACGATCAAGATTTAACGAACGAATCGATATCCAGGTGAGGATCGATGGTGACTTTGAAAACAAAACGATTGCTCCGCTGATCTTCCTTCCCTTCGTTGAAAACAGTTTTAAATATGGTGCAAATGAAATGCTGGAACATGCTTGGATATCAATTGACCTCGCGCTGGAAGATCACCTGCTAAAGTTTAAGGTCATCAATGGAAAGCCTTGGGGTATTAAAACGATTTCTTCGGGTGTGGGCTTGCGAAATGTTAAAAAGAGACTTCAGATGCTGTATCCTGAAGCACATGAACTTCGTATTACCGAGGACGATGATTCGTTCATCGTGGTGCTGACAATCCAACTTGACCAACACATTCTCAACGAAAAAAATGAAGCCCATACAATGCTTGCTGGTCGATGACGAACCTCCGTCACTTGAAATCCTGAGAACCTACATTTCAAATACTCCGGGTCTTCAGATTGCAGGTGAGTGCCATCATGCTGTTGCGGCATTTGAATTTCTCCAATCACATTCAGTGGATCTGATTCTCCTGGACATGAACATGCCGCGAATGACGGGGATGGATTTTCTTCGCGCATTAAAGAATCCTCCTAAAGTTATTATCACCACGGCCTATCGCGATTTCGCAGTCGATGGTTACGAGCTGGGCGCGGTCGATTATCTCTTGAAACCGTTTTCACTCGACCGGTTCTGGAAAGCAATACAACGTATCCAGACAGACACAGGTCACCCTGCTCCATCGCCTACTCAACACCTCCAGGAAGAGCGCTCGATCTACGTCCGTTCGGACCGGAAGATGGTAAAAGTTCCTGTTCTGGAAATTCTGTACGTTGAGAGCTTGAAAGACTATGTTAAAATTGTTTTGAAGGACCGACAGATCATTACGAAGCAAACGATTACTGCGATCGAGGAAATGCTCCCGGAAAAAGATTTCGCTCGTGTACACCGCAGCTTCATCGTAAGTCTTCGCAAAGTCGATTCCTACTCACCTTCATCTGCATTTCTCGGCAAAACCGAGATACCCATCGGGCCGCTGTATCGTCAGCAGGTAAGGGGAAAGTTACAGGCTTAATCCTGAGCAAGGCCTGCGCCCCACACGGCAGCGAGCGAGGACCCGGACAACATTTGCATTCGCGATTGCATTCCCGGTGTTTAACTGCTCCGTCCATCGTTGTCATCGATCGCAACTGCCCAACATCTTTGGCTCATTGCTGACAAGCGCACTCATGTCCGTTAGCGATGTGGTTGCCATACTCCGACCTTTCGTTCACTCTTTGCTCAGGAAATATCGCTTCGGCTACACGCAGCCGAAGTGAACACGCACTGTTCCTTTTTGAACAATTAAACTCTAAAAAACGCTCTAAACTCGCCACAAATCGACTGGCACAAAAAGTGGACTGTAACATCAGCGTTACCAAAACGTCACCGAATAAACCTACCATCCCTAAACCATGTTTAAGAACTATTTTAAAACCGCACTGCGAAACCTGCAGAAAAACCAATTCTTTACCGCATTGAATGTTTTCTGCCTTGCACTCGGCATGTCCATCAGCCTGTTGTTTGTAGCACTTCTGTCATTTTTGTTCAGGTATGATGACTTCCACGCCAACAAGGACCGCATCTACCGAATCACCACACACATCCGGGACAACGACCAAAATCCTCACTACGCGTCCGCTCCGGTTGCCCTTGCTCAAAAATTAAAGGAGGAAGTTACTGGTATCCAGTCCGTTGTACCGATTGAACGAACCCTGAACGGAGAAGCTTCCTACCTGGATAGAAGAATTGATGTTGGGGGTTACTTCACGGGGCCAGAGTTTTTCCACGTATTTAATTTTCCACTACTGAAAGGTGATCAAGCTACAGCCCTGAAGGAACCCAATAGTATTGTGCTTACCGTGGACGAAGCAGAAAAAATTTTCGATGAGAAAGATCCCATGGGCGAAGTTATTAAAATCGAGGGCTATGGGGATTTTGTTGTAACGGGGATAATGAAAGAGCGTCCGAAGAACTCACACTTAAACTTTGATGCACTGGCCTCCTACTCCACGCTACTCGCATACAAAGGTCGGGCATTCATGGAAAGCGAAGAAAGCTGGACTAAGTTCATGGATTCGTACATCTATATACTTTTGCCCGAGAGCAACGATGTCGCCAACGTACAGGGCTACCTTAACAAAGTTGCGAGCGAAAAATACCGTAAACAACCAACCTTCAAGGCATCCTTCGACCTTCAGCCTCTGCGAAAGATTGTTCCGGGTGAGTCATATAAAAACCCAATTGGTTCGCAATGGGATATTCTTTCCATTATCCTCGTTGGCGCTACAACGATGATCATTCTGATTCCCGCCTGCGCCAATTATGTAAACCTTTCTATTTCCCAGTCACTTAAGCGTATGAAAGAAATTGGTGTGCGAAAGGTCATGGGTGGCCAGCGGAAGCAGATTTTTATGCAGTTTGTCATGGAAGCGATTTTAACCATGCTGATCGCCCTGATCCTGTCATTCTTCATGTTTCAGGCAATTCGCACGGAGTTTCTGCAAGTCATTGGCTCAGCCAGCATCGTTGATCTCGCACCCACATTTTCAACGGTCATATACTTCATTCTTTTCGCCATGTTCGTGGGATTCATTGCAGGCATTACACCTGCACTTTACTTCTCTAAAATAAATCCTGTTAAAGCGCTGAAAGGAAAACCGGAGCAAGCCCGCCATCGCCTGCGCTTTCCAATCCGAAAAGTGATGATCACCGCACAGTTCGTGCTGTCACTCGGATTTATCATGTCCGTGGTCATCATGATCGAGCAATATCGCTTCTCGGTTAACTATGATAACGGATTTGAGAAAGATGGCATCCTCGATGTCGAACTCCGCGACATCGATCCGAAAATCTTCAAAAATGAATTTTCAAAATTGGCAGCCGTAGAGCAGATCTCGATGTCATCGCACGTTGTGGGTTTGAAGTATCGCGGGGAGCAATTTGTTCGCAATATGGACAAATCCGACTCAATTGAAACTGCAGCAATCTCTGTTGATGAAAACTTTTTCCCCAACCTTCAACTTAAACTCCTGGCGGGGAAAAGTTTTAGCGACAACGCTGCCGAGAATGCACAGTTCATCATCGTCAATGAGGAATTGGTGAAAAGGCTCGGGATTATCGAACTTCATAGCGCGATTGATAAATTTGTAGTCCTTCCCAGCGGTAAGGCTGTACGCATTGGCGGTGTCATGAAGAACTTCCACCATGCAGGCCTTTTTGAGCAGATCGGTGGCTTGTACTTCGAATACGACCCATCACAATTTCAATACGCCAACCTTCGCATGGCTTCCACGAACGATCGCGATATCGCAGCAATGGAAGCGCTTTGGAAAAAGCTCGGCCGGGAAGATAAGCTGACGTGGAGGTATTTTACCGATGAGATCGCAGAAGCATATGACTATTACTTTGAGGTAATTGAGATCTGGGGATACCTGGGATTACTGGCCATCACTGTGTCGTGCGTTGGATTGCTGGGCACCGTGGTGTTCACCATCAAGAACCGCGTAAAAGAAGTAAGCATTCGAAAGGTGGTCGGGGCATCGAACAAAAGTCTCGTCTTTCTGCTGTCCAAAGATTTTATTCTTTTGATTGCCATTGCTACGGTGATCACCGTCCCAACGGTATACTTTGCCTTCAGCGATTGGCTCTTACCTACGGTACAACATTACAGCAAGCAAATTGGTATTGTCGAAGTGGGACTGAGTTTGACGATCATCCTGACGCTAGGTCTAGCCACCATTCTTTCACAAACCTTGAAAGCCGCAAACACAAATCCGGTAGACAATCTGAAAGCTGAATAATTGGGGTTGGTCACCGATCCTGCCGGTGACCAATTAATTTTTCCACTCTCCTCCTGCTACCCAGTTCAGGGCGAAATATCGCTCAAATGCAACGCCCGGGTTCATACCCGGGACATTGTTCTCTTTCAACGCCCAGGTTAATCTGAACATCAAGTCATACTGGTCCAGAATTGCCGAAGCAGGCCGTCTTGTTGCCGAAGCTATGAATTGATGTGTCGGTTCAAAAAAACCAGGCAGATTTGCGAATATGGCGTGCAGATTGACTTCAGCCGCAGGCACGTCCAATACATCCACCTTATTAATTACCCAAAGTAGCAGCCAGATCGCTTCAGCGCGCCAAAGAATTATTGTGAGTTCATCTTCACTCAGTGGCGTTTTGTGAAAAAGTTGCCGTTCTTCCTCCGTTGCTTTATCCCAAAGCTTTTCACCAATCAGGAACACCATCACTTCCTGCTTTAGGCTTGGGTCGTTGGCCACACAATTCAGATAGGTCAGGATCAAAATTCGTTGGGCCACTTCGTTTGATGATCGGAATGTCAGCTGATCCTCCTCTTCTAACGGTGGAAGGTCATGCTTCAACTCCATCCCAAGTTTTGCAAGAATCTGTTGGGAATTTGCTTTACGGTCAAGCGATGTCATGAGTCGATTATCTTAAACTGAAACTGAAGTAGTGATCCAAACGAGCTCAAATTGGGCAAAAAGCGGAACTGAAATCGGGCGTTTCTTGGTCGTGCTCAAACCAAGAACCTGTGCTTAGATTCGGTGGTCCGAAGAGCTATCCGAATGTGTTCAAGGTGGTGCTTCACATGCCATGCGCTCATCGCGATTGCCTGCCTCTGGTTCAGGTTGATTTTTCTCACAGGGTGGTAATAGGTGATTTCTTGTTGAGCGGGATTGAGCGAGCGGACCAGAAACACAAAACGTCTCGTCATGACATCCAACATCGCCAGAGAATCTGCTACAGGTGAGGCAATGCCATCATGGGTTCCTGCCCAGCCCCGAATATTGACAAGCGTAAGTTCTTTGTAGTCGGGCTCAGTCAATGCTTTCTTCATACGAAAAAGGTGAAGCATCTGCATGTCGGCAACATGGCTTACGAGTTGCTGAATATTCCAGGCATCGGCTCGATACGTTTTTTTAAGATCAGCTGACGAAAGGTTTTCGGTCAACGCCCGGTACTTTGCCGGAGCTGTTTCAATGGTAGCAATAAGGTCGGCAAGCTGTTGGGCATCGACCGCTGCTGGTGGCTCAAAAGGCCCAATCGGAAATTTGAGTTGTTCAAGTTCGTCCGTCATCATTGTTGTAATAGCGCCAAATATAGCGCAAGTCGCTCGATCCCGGTAGCTTTTATGATTGACTTGACTTCGATTGTGTTGAGATGTAAGACGTCATTTTTAAACCTTCACATTTGGAATTTCGACCTTACAATTTCGCGATTCTACCTCTCACCTTGTTGCAATCTAAAGAGTTACCGCCACCATCGATTCATAACTCGTTGTAAATCCGTATGCTAGGCTACTTTAAAAACGGCCGCAACTGGTCGATTATTCAAACTGTAAGACAAACCGCCAATCCATCTAAAAATCAGCATGTTATCAATGCGGTCCTTAAGTAAATTATAGGTGTGTCGGGTGAATATGAAGCGGGTATTGAATTAGCCGTGCCTTCAGCCTACTTTTGAATTTAAAACCATCAAATGAACTCAAGACTTCTCACAACGCTGGTCATTCTCCTACCCTTCGCATCGGTCGCCCAGGAAGAAGCGAT
Organism: Chryseosolibacter sp.; assembly: GCA_036402115.1. Taxonomy (GTDB): domain Bacteria; phylum Bacteroidota; class Bacteroidia; order Cytophagales; family Cyclobacteriaceae; genus Chryseosolibacter. The sequence goes on along the minus strand of DASWTM010000242.1, from coordinate 456 downwards.
GACGTCTACCGGTCGCGTTGTCATCTTGTATCCTGATAGCACATGGAAGCTGAAGCCCGCGGTACCGGATGTTGTTTCGGTTGATTCCGCCACCCACGCACAGGATACTATTGTAGCAGCTCCGAAAGTGGAAGTACCCAAGCAGTTCTCGGAATCATCGACCGGATTTAAAGGATTCCAGAAACCTCCTTTGAAGCTGGCGAACCTGCCTGAAATGTCGGATGGCGTTTATCAGTTTAAGGTGAAAGTCAACAAAGAAGGCATTGTCAAAGAAGTTGTCACCCTTCAGCGCGGGCCGAACGGTGAGGCCGAGATCATGATGCGGAACGCGATCACCCGGTTAAAATTCCTATGGGACAATTCGATTGTGCCGCCCCTGACTGAGGGCGTCATCAAGATTACTGTTCCGGCAGTGAAGTGAACAGGCACTTCGCAGATTTGGAAGCCCAAGTCATT
>DASWTM010000241.1:0-20843 GCA_036402115.1 Chryseosolibacter sp. | reverse complement strand
GTCATTACTTCTGAGCTTGAAGATGTCTCATTACTTGGAATTGATTCGCCCTCCTTCATTACATGCGAATCGAATCCCTCACCACTTGTATTGGGCCAGAACGTTGGAACAAAAACCATCACACAAGTAACGATTCAATACACCGTGAATGGTGTCACCAATGAGATCGTTGCCAATAACCTGAATGTGGAACAAGGTGATGCGTTTCAGGTTCAGCTTCCTCCCATTTTGTTAGGCGCGTCCGTTAACACGGTAGCCGTTACGTTGCTTAATCCAAACGGACAGCAAGACCAAAGTCCAGCGAATAACTCAAAAACCTTCACCATTCTTCTTGATCAAAATGCAGATAAGATTCCCATGCGCCAAAATTTCGACAATGGACTTGAAAACTGGATACCGTTTAATCCGGAAGGTGGCACAAACTGGGAACTCACGACAACAAATTTCGATGGTTCATTTTACTTCAATGCACATAATAACGCCTCCGTCAACGATGTCGCCTGGCTTGTAAGCCCGGTGCTTGATTTTTCCGGCATCACAGCCGCGAGTCTCGTCTTTGATCATTCCTATCGCCAGCGCTCCGGGAAGCGCGAAACATTGAAAGTGTATGCCTCAAAAGATTGTGGCGGTACATTTAAAGAAATCGCACCAGTTGGTCTGCAAACGGACGAACAGGAATCAGCATGGGCACCAACCATTGAAGAGGACTGGGTGCAAAACGTGGTCATAAATTTGACGGAATATGCCGGTGAAAGCAGCGTGCGAATTGCCTTTGCGGTTGTGAATGACAATGGCAACAACCTCTTCCTTGACAACGTGGAATTTTTCACGACCGATCAACCCGTACTGGTTGACGTGGAGGGCGCCTATAGTCTTTATGGCTATAACGTGTCGAATCCTTCGCAGTCCAATCTGCAGATCAGCTTTAATTTGCCAGAGCGAAACGAGGTTGAATACAAAATAGTTGACATGATGGGCAAAGTTCTGAGTTATGCCAATCTTGCCGATGTGTTAAACCAAACGTATGACTTGAATGCAGACGGAATGCTCGCTTCCGGCACATATATTCTTCAGCTGCGCATCGGGCAACAGTCGTTTAGCAATCGTTTCGTAATTGTGCGGTAGCGGAGAAACACCACGCAATCACTGCTTAAATAGTGTGATTTTAATATCTTTGGAATTGAAATAAACCTGTAATGTCTAAGAAGAAAAAAGTAGCGATCCTGTACGGAGGAAGATCAGTTGAGCATGGTGTTTCGGTTAATTCAGCGCGGAATATTTTTGAATACATTGATAAAGACCGGTTCGAGCCGCTTACCATCGGTATTTCTAAAAGCGGCCAGTGGTTTTTAACGACCTCTGTCACCAAGGATATTGAGCAAGGAAAAGCAATGGGATTGATTCTCGATGCCCAGCGTCCGGGCTTTACACTCATTTCAAGTGGCGATCGCATGAAGGCTGATATCATTTTCCCTGTGTTGCATGGCACCGATGGCGAAGATGGAAGTATTCAGGGTTTGATCAAGGCCATGGATATCCCCATGGTCGGTACAGGAGTATTGGGCTCATCCGTTTCCATGAATAAGATTATTGCCAAAAAGCTTCTTCGGCTGGCTGGTCTGCCTGTCACAAACTTCCTGACCTTTGACTACAGTGAAAAAGACAGTATTAAGTTCAAAGAGATAAAAAAGGAATTGGGCCTGCCCTTTATGGTTAAATCGGCCAGCCTGGGATCGTCTGTTGGTGTATCAAAAGTGAAAGATGAGGAAAGCTTTGAAAAGGCAATCGATGAGGCGTTCCGGTATGATGACAGCCTGCTCATCGAAGAATTCATCACGGGCCGTGAGATTGAGTGTGCAATTCTCGGCAACAATCCACCAGAAGCATCTTATCCGGGCGAAATTATGATCAGCAAGAAGTATGAGTTTTACACGTTCGATGCGAAATATGTCGATCCAGATGCAGTGCGCATCGATGTGCCTGCACAACTTTCACCAAAAATTGCTGAGAAGATCCGTGATGTGAGTATCAGGGCATACCAAGCCCTTCACTGCGAAGATTTTTCGCGCGTTGACTTGTTTCTTACCGAAGACGGCAAGATTTACATTAATGAAATCAACACCATTCCAGGTTTTACCAATTCAAGCATGTATCCGATGATGTGGAAAGAACGTGGACTTGGATTCACCGAGCTTATCTCAAAGCTGCTTGACCTTGCGGAACAGCGTTATGACCGCGGAAAACGCATTGAAAGAGAATTCAATTCGGCTCTGAAATTCTGATTGCCTTATCTTTGATCAAACTGTCGCTGAATGAAATTCAATCTTAAAAAATATAAGGCCAATACGTTAGGCGGTTTACTGATTCACTTGCTCCTTGCCGGTGGCGTGCTGATTCTGATTGCTGTTATTTACTTTTACGCCTACCTTCCCAATGTCACCAACCACGGTGAGACAGTAACGGTCCCTAACATTGAGGGGCAGCCGAGCGAAAAAGCTGAGGAGTTTTTAGCGCGCCATGACTTGCGTTATGAGGTCAATGATTCGTCTTATTCTTCACAGTACCCTCCGCTTACCGTGCTGAAACAGTATCCGGCTGCAGGATCAAAAGTAAAAGAGAATAGGAAGATTTACGTTTCGGTGAACCGGATCAACCCTCCTACCGTGCCGATGCCTGACCTGATCAATGGATCACTGATCAATGCTGAGGCAGTATTGCGCGGAAGTGAGTTGAAGCGTGGAAAGATCCAGCTTGTCCGCGGTCCATGGCTAAACCTGGTGCAGGAAATGAAGATCAATGGAAGCAAAGTTGCTCCTAACGTTCGCGTACCAAAAGGAACCGTTGTCGACCTGGTGGTGATGGATGGTGGCAGTATGTACCTTCCAACACCCAACGTTCTGAACTATTCCTACGATGAGGCCGAAGTTAACATCAAAGGGTCGCTGCTGAGTGTGGGTAATGTTACCCTGGTGGGTGGTGATACAACGGGCGTAAACCCTGTCATCTTGAAACAAAAGCCTTCACCCAATGAAAATATTCGTGTAGGTGATGTCGTTGATTTATGGGTTGGTGCACCGGATGCCGAACTCCCTGATGACGAAGCTCAAACCGATGATAATTAAGGATTTCAAACGTATTTTATCTATCCTCGGAAAGGCGGTTATCGTCTCAACCCTACTGATTATCACTACCGCTGAAGCAGTGAACGCGCAACTTCACGTTCGCAAATTAAGCCACCGAGCTTCGGGAGAGGGCCGTGAACATGGGGCAGGTCGTACGAAGGAACTTCCTCCACTCACACTGCCCTTTTTTGATGATTTTTCACAACCGTACATAAATCCCAACCTGAAAGAAATTTACCCCGATACAAACCGGTGGGAGAATAGCTACACGGTGTGGGTCAATGATGGCCTCGGCATAAATCCGCCAACCATCAATGTAGCAAGTTTCGATGGCCTTGATTCCATTGGTAGCCCTTACAACGCAACGGAAATTTTTCTTAGCGGATTTACGGATAGCCTGGTGTCACGCCCCATTGACCTGTCGGAGAATGCTGCAGTCAACCCTGTCGCTATCGCAGAGCGAAATTCGGTGTACCTAAGTTTCTATTACCAATGGAAAGGAAACGGAGAAGCACCAGACCCTGACGACTACCTGCTGGTGCAGTTTAAGAATGAGTCGAATGAATGGGAGACGGTTTCAACTATTGCCGTGACACCGACCCTTGAGAGTGGAAAATTTTATCAGACGCTTATCCAGGTTCAGGGAGATCGGTTCTTTACTAGTGGTTTCCAGTTTCAACTGAAAAGCTTTGGCCGACAATCTGGTCCATATGACACCTGGAACGTGGACTACTTTTATCTGAACAAAAATCGCAGCGCTACCGATGTAAGCGTCCCTGATCAGGCCATCTCCAGTCCATTAACAACGATTCTCCAGGGACAATACCGGGCAATGCCCTACTATCACTTCCTGGCAAACCCACAACTCGTTGCGCCAAAATTTAATGTCTATAATTTACGCGGTGATCCACCTGACGTATTGAATTACTTTGTTGAGGGTGTTTTCACGAGCTACTTCTACGGAGCGGATACCACCTCATCAACGGTGACGCTGGCAAACCTCGATCCGAATCCTGCATTGCCGAACTCAGAAGGAATTAACGATGACGGCACCGGAACTATATTTCCATTCGAATCTAAGACTGTCACCGTAAAACACATCAGTACCATTGACACCGTGACCACGCTCGATCCAAAAGCAGATGCCGCAACGGTTGAGCTAAAGGTAAATCTGATCACGGGTGATAACATCAACCCTGACACAGGCGGCCCTGCAGATGATTACGATCCAACGTATGCGCCCATCGACTTCCGGGTCAACGATACACTCCGCACGCGCTACGAGCTAAAAAACTATTATGCGTATGACGATGGCGTTGCCGAATACGCAGGTGGGTTGATCTCCGCTGGAAATGTTTTCGCATACCGGTTTGATTTACCCGAAAATTTAAATGATACACTGCGCCTGCTCGAAGGATTCGACATTTACTTCCCTCCTTTTGGACTTACCAGCAATCAGAATGTTGACTTTTTTGTTTTTGATGAACAAGGTGGTAAGCCTGGTGAAATCCGGGTGAGAGTTTCATCGGTATCAATTCGGAGAGAAAGAAACAACACGTTTCAGCGGATTCGGTTTCTTCCGGCTGAAGAAATTCAGAGGAACTCTTTCTTTGTTGGTTGGCGTCAGCCAGTATCGGGAGAATTATTGGTGGGAATTGACAACAGCAATGATACGAGTGATAAAATGTTTTTTAATCCAGGCGGGAGCATAAATCCTGATCCCGCAGCGTGGGTTGCAAACAACGTTGTCAAAGGAAGCTTTATGGTTCGCCCTGTTTTTTCCAGAGGACGGAAGGACCCAACAACCGGAATTGAGGAAGATACAAAACTTGCGCTATATCCCAATCCGAATCGGGGAGCATTTCAGATCGCAGGTAAACCCGAAAACTTATCCGTGATCACCATTACCGGACAGGCAATTTCCTTTCAGACGGAAGCATTTGATGACCGAACCTACGTGCGCGTGAATGCTCCTGCGGGACTGTACCTTGTGCGTTACAGTAGCCATGGCGTTGTCCATGCGCACAAAGTGATTATTACTCAATGACAATCGGTGCTGGACTGAAGCACAGAATAAAAATCAACAGCGTAATCCACCCGAGTATAATCCGCTTGGAATCCAGGGGCACTTCTATTTCGGAACGCGGGTGATAAATGCCGAAGAACCTTCCGATAATAAACGCGAAGAAAAGCCATCCTTCATAGCCTTTGATTCCGGGAACCAGCATCATTAACGTAAGTTGAACCGCTACGAGCAGAAGTGCATACATCCACGTATCCCGGGTCGATAACTGCAACCCCTTGAATGCAAAGAATACGATGAGCACATACACAATCAGCCACATCGCCAATTGTTCTTTCGGCTGCGAAAGACTGATCAATGAAGAGCCGAGTCCCGCATAGAACATTAGCGCAACGAAAAAACTAATGGCGATAATTCGATGCGACTTAAACCCAAATAGTCCATACACCACATGGCCACCATCAAGCTGGCCAATGGGGAGCAGGTTGAGCGCTGTGATAAAAAGTGCGATGTAACATGCCAGCAACACCGGATAATGCATCAATTCATGAGGATTGGGTACTCTCGCAGGATCCGCAAACAGTTTTCCGAGAACAAGGAAAGCTAAATTGTTACCGAGTTTAACATCAGCAATGTTTATGTGGTCCACTGTTAACGTTGCCGTATCAGGAGCATTTTGGATTTTACCTGCGCTGATGTCGCGCTTAAGTTCTTTCAGCAACCGTTCTTTCTCACGTTTACGGAACTCAGCGGTATAAACCGTGTCGGCATAATTAACGCCAAACTGTTCATACTCCGGGTGAAACTGATAGACATATTCCGGTGGTGGCAGTGTAACGAATCCATAGACGAGGATAACAAGTGCAACAACAAAACCTGCCAATGGGCCCGCCAACCCGATATCGAAATTTTGAACATTACTGTAAGGACGGCTGCGGAGACGAATAACTGCGCCAAGTGTTCCAAAGCTAAAGCCCAGGCCCGGAATGGGCGGAACAGGGATATAGTACGGAAGCGAACTCTTTACTTTATGAAAGAGCGCCAGAAAGTAATGGCCAAATTCATGTGCTGTAAGAATGAGCAATAGCGGTATCGAATAACTGAGTCCATTCACGAAATCGTGCCACCCATAGTCTGCCGTAAAAAAAATACTTCTTCCATAGGACCATTCGTTACCCGCTAGAGTCGTGCAGATAAACGTGGCGATAAACAATGCAATCTGAATAAGTATTCGCCTGGATTCTTTAGACATTGAAGTAAGTTAAGATAAGGTCGGGAGTTGTCACGTGCACCGTTTTGATTCCAACGCTTTCAGCACCGTTAACGTTCATCAGGTTGTCATCCAAAAATATCGTTTGCTCAGCAAGGAGATCATTCTCCTGCAAAACCTGTTCGAATATCTCTGCATCAGGCTTTCGCTTCAGCATGCGATGCGAGTAGTACGCCTTATGAAAATATTGATCAAGTGAGCTGGCCTCTTTTGGCAGAAGCTTTGAATTGATGTAAGATAGGTGAATCTCATTGGTATTGCTCAGCAGCAACACGTTGTATTGCTTCTTCAGTTTTTCCAGTAAGTCAAGCTTGATTCGTGGTATGCCCCGAAGCATTTGGTTCCATGCAGCGTCAATTTCTGCATCAGACGCATTCGGTGTATACACAGACTTCAGGAAATTCCGGAATTGCTGATCCGTCATCCCTCCTTTTTCATACAAATTAAACTCGGGAGATGAATGGAAGATCGATGTCGCTTTCTCAGGAGAGATGCCAGCAAGATCTGCGAACGCTTCTATTGTTTTATTTACTGCCAGATCAAGAATCACTCCTCCCAGATCGAACACAAGATTCTTAACGGATTTATCCATAGCGGGCAAAAATAGTGCGTAGCGACTAAGGCACCAAGGCATATTACTCGCATTACTGCTCTTCCCTCTGATTCCTGTCGGACTTCGAGTTTGGGAATTTTCGTTTCAAATCCGTAACATTGCAGCGCTTTAACAGTCATCCTGTTGAACGGGCCCATAGCTCAGCTGGTTAGAGCACCTGACTCATAATCAGGGGGTCGCTGGATCGTGCCCAGCTGGGCCCACTAATTCAAGCAGTTACGAAGTGACTGCTTTTTTTATTCGCATCGATTCCTTACAAGCCTTTCTCCGTTTCCAGTATTTTGAATAGCTTGGCGATACCTTAACCCTGCGTGCATGAATATCAAAAACCGCCTTATCCTCATGAACTTCCTCGAGTTTTTTGTGTGGGGAGCATGGCTTATTTCGCTTGGCGGATATTTGATCGTTACGCTGAAATTCACCGGCTCCCAGGTCGGCAGCATTTACGCTACAATGGGAATTGCTTCGCTGTTCATGCCGACATTGATGGGAATCATTGCTGACCGCTGGATAAATGCAGAGCGCGTCTTAGGCATCTGCCACATCATCGGAGCAATGCTGTTGATCTACGCGACAACCGTCACTGACTTTCAAACCATGTACATCATCATGCTACTCAACTCGATGTTTTACATGCCTACCATTGCCCTGAATAACTCCGTATCGTACGCAACCTTACAGAAAGATGGAATCGATATTGTTAAATTCTTCCCCGCTATTCGTGTGTGGGGAACCATTGGCTTTATCGTGGCCATGTGGGTCATCGACTTTGGAAAGTGGACACTCAGCCCGATGCAACTGTATGTGAGCGCTACAGCCGGCATACTTCTTGGATTGTATGCGTTCACCATGCCAGCGGTTCCACCGAGCAAGGTGAAAAGGGACGGAAGTCTTGTTTCCACTTTCGGCCTGGAAGCATTTGTGCTTTTCAAGAGGCGCAAAATGGCTGTGTTCTTCATTTTCGCGATGCTGCTAGGCGCTGCGTTGCAAATTACGAACACCTTTGGCGAACCCTTCATTCATGACTTCGCTGACGATTATCCGGACTCATTCGCAGTGAAGCATCCCAGTATCTTGATGTCGGTCTCGCAAATCTCTGAGACACTTTTCATTCTTACCATCCCATTCTTCCTCCAACGTTTTGGAATCAAGAAGGTGATGCTCATTAGTATTTTTGCATGGGTACTTCGCTTCGGCTTATTTGGATTTGGAAATCCGGGAGACGGCTTCCCGCTTCTGATTCTATCGATGATCATCTACGGTATGGCGTTCGACTTTTTCAATATTTCCGGATCGTTGTTCGTGAAGAGTGAAGCAGACAATTCCATTATCTCTAGCGCACAAGGATTGTTCATGCTGATGACAAACGGGGTTGGTGCTTTTGTTGGAGGTACGCTTAGCGGCTTTGTGGTGGATTACTTCACCGTTGATGGTATTCGCGACTGGCAAAGCATCTGGCTAACGTTCGCGGCCTATTCGCTGGTTTTGGGAGTCCTCTTCCCATTTGCATTTAAGGCCGATAAAAAAGAAGTCGTGACCACCGTAGCACATTAGAACCGATTCGCCCGGCAACCCGGCACCTGGCAACCTGTAACCGCCCTGGGCACTACGCCATCAGTAAGTGTGCAGTACTTTTAAGAGTTTGATAAACCCTGTAATTAAAAAAAGCGCCCCCTTTCGGATGACGCTTTCCAACAACAAACCTATAAACACCAAATTCTTAAATCGACTGTCGTGTGCCGCCCTTCTTCAGTTCGATGAGGTAGCGGACTTCTTCTTCTTTGTAAGGAGTTCCATCAACACGGAAGATATCGTGGAACCAAAGTGATGGTTCGCCATCATAGGTCACTGACCACGAATCCCATGGGTAACTTGTCTGTGTTTTACCGGCAACAAGGCCCCAGTTATAACCACTTACGTTGTGCCTCTTGAAAATGGGCAGGATACTTTCAAATGTATTGTTGAAACCTCTTGCCATATACTCTGTACATAAAATCGGGCGGTTGAATCGCTTCAGTTTTATGATCCTTCTTTCCATTTCCTGAGGCGACTCATAGTTGTGGAAGGTGATCACATCCGAATTATGAAGCATGAACAGATCCAATGGCTTTGCTTCTTCTTCCGTCCACTCGCCTATCCATACACCTGATGTCAATGGCTGGGATGGATTTACTTCACGCGCCCAGGCAAATGTCTTCCGAAGCAATTGCAAACTCAGATCGGCTTTATTCTTCGGCTCGTGCGCACCATAGGATGACCCATTCGTGTTGCACGGCTCATTGAATAAATCCCACACATGGATACGAGAGTCATTAGCAAAATGGCTGATAACACCCTTCACATAACCCTCCATTTCGCCATGGCGGTCTACGTTTTTCAAGATCTCGATTCCAGGACTTTGCAACCATCCGGAGTTGTGAACACCAATTTTGTATTCACGCTTTCCCGGTTCTGGGAACGGATTCCAAACGCTATCGAAAAGAACGAACATCACACCGATGCCATGACCTTCTGCGATTTGCAGAAAAATATCCATGCGTTCTTTCAGGCCCTGCGCATCATGCTCCCAGAGGAGATGGTGCAGGAAAACACGTATGGTATTAAATCCCAGGCTTGCGGCCCAGCCAAGTTCACGATCAATGGTTGCGGGATCGAACGAATCAGCTTCCCACATTTCAAGTTGGTTTACTGCATTGGACGGTGCATAGTTGCAACCGAGCAACCAACCTTTTCCTGCATACCAGGTATTTACTTTTTCTTCAGACCAACGCCCATCAACCGGTAGCGTTGCGCTTACTTTGTTTGATTTCATTTTGATGTTGGAGTTGTTTATTGCTAGTGTTGTCATCGGATTTCTCCGATAATGTCGAAGAGCTTTCCTTTGGTGTTTATTTCTCTTCGATTTCTAAAACAAAGGTCATCAAAATACGTGCTGGATTTCCACTTCTAATTGGTAGAGAGATGCGCAGTGTAAGTTTTTTGTAAGATGAAAAAAAATAGAAGCAGCTGTATTCAATGATCTTACTATGGCTGGTTCTAAGGAGGTGATAATTACATTATTGCCAGTCATCTTTTTAGTGTTCATAAATATCTACACAACAGTCAAAATTTTGTTTGTGTGAGGGTGAAGTTAAATTGTCAAATCCATGAGGTCAATATGATCGTACACAGCGAATATTACAGTGGGAATTTATATATGGAGGCTTGTGATCAAATTTTTCAACTGATCATTTGCGATGGTGTTGACACCACGGTGGTCGCAGCAAACCCGGCTGCCCGGCTCCTGGTTCCGCGGCATGGCGCAGTGCACCCGTTCATTTAACGTACACTTGGGTTGAAAAAAAAGGCTCCCTTGTGAGGAGCCTTTATTTCGTTTTTCAGCTGCATACGCCAGCATTGCCTGGTTCATGTAAGAGAGTATGTTCTCAGCTCTTATATATCTTTCAATATAATGTTTAGCACCCCCGCTGAAAAAAGATTATGCTTTTATACTTAAAACTTTTGTGCCATCCCTAGTTTTTACCCGTTTACGATTTCTCCACCATTCGGGTGTAAAAACTGTCCCGTGATATAGGAAGAATCGTCACAAGCGAGGAACAAGTAACTAGGTGCAACTTCTGCCGGTTGACCGGCCCGCTCCATCGGAGCATCACTTCCAAATTCAGACACCTTTTTAGGATCAAATGTGGATGCGATCAACGGTGTCCATATCGGTCCGGGGGCCACTCCGTTAACGCGTATCTTACGCTTAACAAGATTGGCGGCCAGACTGCGCGTAAAGCTGACGATAGCGCCTTTGGTCGAAGCGTAGTCGATCAGACCTCCACTGCCGCGATATGCCGTGACGGACGATGTGTTGATAATGCAACTTCCCTCCTTCATGTGCCCGAGCGCAGCCTTCGTTATCCAGAAATACGAAAAGAAGTTGGTCGAGAACGTTTTCAGCATGTTATCGGTGCTGATGTCCTCAAGCTTTTTGGCTTCATAGTGAACTGCTGCATTGTTTACGAGCACATCGATCTTTCCAAATTTTTTGATAGTCTTTTCGACTGCGCGTTCACAGTTTCGCTCTTTGCTAAGGTCGCCAGGAATTAACAGGCATTCTGAACCATGTTCCTCCACCATCTGCTTCGTGTCCTCCGCATCGCGTTCCTCGCTCAAGTAAGCGATGGAGATTTTAGCTCCCTCTTTAGCAAAAAGGACTGCGACTGCTCTGCCAATTCCGCTATCGCCACCGGTGATCAATGCGACTTTATCTTGCAATCTTCCGGATGGCGGATATTCAGGTCTGGCATCCGGTGCCGGTGTCATCTTGTGTTCGGCACCTGGTCGCGGTTGCGCTTGGGGTTTACGCAGCGGTTTTTTCTTTCCTCCCTTTTGCATAGTTCAATGTTCTATAGTTCAACACAATCTTCTTTCATTGCTGGCGCTCCTGAGGTCTCCAGCTCTGCAGGAGGATTGTTCTCAAACAGCAGACGCGAGTCCTCTTCCCACCAGCCTTTTTCATCGAGCACTGGATGCCGATAGCCAGCGTCAACGGACAGGTTCGCCAGGTAGTCGGCAAGTGGCGTTCGCTGCGGTTTCGCGGAGCTGACATCAAAGGCACCCGATTCATAATCGCCCCCGGGTGAAGTGAGTAGCCTGTTCCATCCATAGGATCCGAGCATGGCCCACGTAGTCATCGCACGAAAATCAATGCCATCCTTCATCAGTTGGATACACGCATCCCGGATCTTACCAAACCACCGTATTTGATTGTTATAATCACAATGAATATGCACTTCGGTAAGCACCATCGGCAACTGGTACCGCTGCCAAACCTCTCTTAATAAGGTGTCTATTCCGGTACGTTCGTTGATTCGAACGCGAACCGCTTCAACGTCTGCATACTTATGCCGGTGGTTGTGGCCATGCGTGTGCGGTGGATAACGATCGAGTCGTTCGTCAAGAAAGCGCTCTGATGTGGCATAGTAATCCATCCCGAGAATGTCAGGCGCACATGGATTTTCGACAAAGAACATCAAGTCCTTTTCTGACGGTGCATACTTTAAAAAGTACTTCCAAAGCGGATGACCCCCTCGAAGTTTACCACAAAGAATATCGTAGGTTAGCCACCTTCTGTTATTTTCAAATTCTGCCTGGTAGGCCATGAAGGGTGTGCTATAAATCTTGGCAAGATCTTCCGTCTGCACAAGTTTCGCTGACGGATTTATTTCCCGTATAGCCTTCATGGAAAGCACCACTGCCTTCAGTTCATTCAACAGAATGGTGACGAACGCCTTGTCGTTCCTCTTATGCGGATACCACAGGCCATATAACCCTGCAAAGCGCGCGGTAGTCAACGGTTCATTGACCGGAGTATAATATTCGATCCACGGAAATTTTTCGGCCACGCGTTGCGCGAATGCCTGCAGGCCCGTAGCAAAAGCAGGAGAAGAAAAATCAGCATACTTCGGACCGCTGCCATGGTGAACAAGACCTGCTACCGGGGCGATATTTCTCTCACGCAAGGCGTTCAACCCGCGTTCTGACAATTGCCAATCAATCTGAGAAGAAGCTGTTGGACAATGGCGTTCCCAAATGACTGGGTATCGCATGGTAGTGATACCCAGTTTTGAGAAAGCATCGATGTCATCAACAATTCGGGAGTAGTGAGCGGAGTATTCGAGTTGATCAAAGTATTTACCCTGAACACGATTATACGAACACTCAATTCCGCCCCAAAGCTCAGGTGTGGAGTTGATAAACCTTTTGTCCATTAACATGTTTTTCAGGTTGGCGCTGTATCAACTTATCAAAGAGCGACAGCGACTGCGCCACCACCTGGTCCATATTATAGTATTTATAAGTCGCCAGTCTCCCGGTGAAATAGGTGTTCGTCATTGCATTCGCAAGCTGCTGGTACTTCTTGTAGATCTCAGCATTTTCCGGTCTGGGGATCGGATAATACGGATCGCCCTCAGCCTGCGGATACTCGTAAACAATTGACGTCTTCGCGTGCTTCTGCCCGGTCAGATACTTAAACTCCGTAATTCGCGTGTATGCGTGCTCATTCGGGAAATTAATCGTTCCGGTGGCCTGAAACGTTTCCGTGTCATGCGTCTCAAACTTGAATTCGAGAGAACGGTACGGAAGCCTGCCATAGCAGTAATTGAAGAAGCTGTCAATCGGTCCGGTGTAAATAAGATTTTTATAAGGGATTACATCAATGATCTCTTTGTAATCGGTGTTCAACATGATTTTGATGTTTGGATGCGAAAGCATTTTCTGGAACATCCGCGTATAGCCATACAGTGGCATTGCCTGATAGGTATCCGTGAAATAGCGATCGTCTTTGTTAGTCCGTGTGGGGACGCGAGCCGTTACTGACGCGTCAAGTTCCGAAGGATCGAGATCCCACTGCTTGCGTGTGTAGTACTTAAAAAACTTCTCATACAATTCACGACCCACTTTACTGACTACAACATCTTCTGAAGTTTTAACGCGGTCAATCTTCTCCGCCTTCGATTCGAAGAAGGCCTCCACTTCACTGCAGTTGAGATTCAACCCGTAAAGTTTGTTTATGGTTGTCAGGTTAATCGGAATAGGAACGAGCTGCCCGTCAACACTTCCAAGCACGCGGTGCTCATACGGTCGCCAGGGCGTAAATTTCCCAAGGTAGTCGAATACCTTCTTGGAATTCGTATGGAAAATATGCGGCCCGTATTTATGAATTAGTATTCCGTCCTTATTGAAATAATCGTAAGCGTTTCCTCCAATATGATCTCGTTGTTCTACTAATAATACTTTTTGGTCTGCTGCAGATGCCAGGCGTTCCGCTAACACACTTCCTGCAAACCCGGCTCCTACAATCAAATAATCAAACATACACTTGCTCCTTTACACTATTTAGTTTCAACTCTTTATCATGCAATTTTCTTGTAATCAGATACATCATCCGCTGGAACGTTTTGTCCCAGCTGTTTTGCGACAGAAACTCATTGACACGCTGCATCCATTCTTCACGGTCATTGTTCTCAAGCTCAAGTGATGCAACTCTTACAAACTCTTCAGGTGTTCCTGCGATGTTCACCAATCCATTGCGACCATACTGGCGCAACACATCTGCGATGGGTGTTGATACTACAGGTTTTCCGGCTGCCAGATATTCTGGTGTCTTTGTGGGACTTATATATCGCGTTGATTCATTATGAGCGAATGGCATCATTGCGATGTCCCATCCGGCTATATACGAAGGTAATTCCTGGTAACTCTTCATTCCCAGATAATGGATGTTGGGTAGCTTTGGTAAAGAATCAGGGCTGATTTTGGCGGTCGGGCCAATCATGATGATCTGCCACTCGGGCTTACGTTTAGCAATGCCTTCAATGAGCTGAAGGTCTATACGCTCATCGATAACACCAAAGTATCCGATTCTTGGATGACCAATTCCCGCCTGATCCGCGGGGTCAACAGTATAATGACGTGCTTTAAAATAATGCTCAATGTCGATACTGCTTGGGAACGGGTGGACATCGTGATGACGCGCCTTCTTTGCCTCATACAAACTGTATCCTCCTGTGAAAACAAGATCGGCCTTTGAGAACAACTCGTTCTCACGATCCTTCAACGACTGTGGAGCAAACTTGAATGCAGCTAACTCGTCCATGCAGTCATATACCGTCACGATTGGGTTCAAGTGGTCGCTCACCGATAACATCATCGGTGTGTAGTACCATGAGAAATATTTAGTGATGCCCTTCTCAATGAACATTTTCGACAGCAACTCTTTTTGTGTTGCAACGATTTCATCTTCTGACATACCATTTTTCAAACGCGGCACAACGACCGTGACATTCTCCGGTGATGCGGTGATTTCCAATTCGTTTTGTGGCGCATCAAACACGGGCTCCTCGATAAAGAAAACACTGAAGTGTTTTGCAAATCGACTCATCAGGTGCTGAGGTCTCTGGTAGACGAAATTCCAACGTAAGTGAGAAAAACAGACGAGGTGAGTTGTGGTGGTAGAAACGTTAGTCATAAAAGATATAGAATTAGCGATGCTATCTGTCATATAATTATGCCACATAACATTCATCCGCATTTATATTGACGCATGCCGTTATGGGTAAAATAATACCCAGGAAGTTTCTATTTTTTGATGTAAAAAACGGGACGGCTTTTCGCATAGCTGCTGAATTTTCCCAATAAAAAAGGCCTCCCGGTTGCTCCGGGAGGCCCCTTAATTGTCGCCTTGAATTAGGCGTTGTTATCTTTAATCCTGTCATGGATTGCCTGAAGTTGATCACGATGGCTCTTCAAAGTCGGTAGCGTTTTGTTCAACCATGCTTTGAGTTCGGCATCTTCGGTCTTATCAATACGCTTCTCGAACTTGTTAATCGACTCTTCATGACGGTCGATCATTTCCTTGCACCATTTCTTGTCGAAGTCTTTGCCAGCTTCATCGGAAAAACGTTCAGTCTTTCTTCTCGCCTCATCGTCTTCTTCAACCGGAACTGTAATCGCCTTGGTAGAAGCCAAAGCCTTCAGCTCATTCAGCGTTTTAGTGTGATCAGTGACGAGCATAGCGGCCATTTTCTTCACCTCAGGGTTAGATGAGTTCTGTGTTGCAAGTTGTGCAAACTTGATTTCACCATAGTTTGATTCAACGGTACCGGCCACGAAGTCAGCATCGTTCTCCATATCGTTGTCTTCAAACTTCTCATCATTGGCTTCATCAGCCTGCTCTTTGCTGTCTTTGTTATCATAAGCAGCATCGCTGTCATTTCCTCTCTTCGCTTCATTACATGCCAGCA
The DNA here is from genome assembly GCA_036402115.1 of Chryseosolibacter sp. Classification (GTDB taxonomy): domain Bacteria; phylum Bacteroidota; class Bacteroidia; order Cytophagales; family Cyclobacteriaceae; genus Chryseosolibacter. The sequence goes on along the minus strand of DASWTM010000241.1, from coordinate 5,020 downwards.
ATGACGCCAGAGAAACGACTGTTAATATTCTGAAAATTCGTTTCATAATAAATGGTTTTAGTTTTTCATCTTATAAATGAAAAAGTGTTCCATATGGTTTCTCGCCCCCTTGGCGCGATAGAGCCGGTTTGAATGTGTATGCTCGTACACAACCACGAGCAACGGTATCGGGAGCGGTCTGAAATTTTCAGCGAATCAGTAAAAAACAGATGAAATCGGTCCGATCAAAAGGGAAACAGAAACTATCAAATTACTATCAGCCGATGTTAGCAACGCTGGTGGACGAACCGTTTAATAATCCGGACTGGGTGTTTGAAATCAAGTGGGACGGATATCGCGCAGTGGCCGAAGTAACCAAAACGAACATTCAGCTCTATTCCCGAAACGGCCTTTCGTTCAAACAGCTCTTCCCCTCCATCGTAGAAGCTTTAAAGGCGATCAAAACTCCGGTTGTCCTGGACGGAGAAATTGTCGTGTTGAACGAGGACAATAAGCCCGACTTTCAGAAATTACAACAGTACGGAGAGACTAAGAAAGGAGTCCTTGTTTTTTACGTCTTTGACTGCGTGGCGGTAAATAATAAACTGATCACCGACCTTCCGTTGCTTGAACGAAAGCAAATGTTACAAGAATTGCTTCCCGAGAACGGGATAATCAAATATGCTGAGCATGTCGCGGAACATGGACTAGAACTTTTTACTGCTGCAAAGGCGATGGACCTCGAAGGCATTATTGCCAAACGATCATCAAGCCTCTATCGACCTGGCAAGCGCAGTGCAGATTGGTTGAAAATTAAAAACCACAATATGCAGGAAGCTGTCATTGCTGGATACACTGAGCCGCGCGGCAGCCGATCGTACTTTGGTGCCCTCATACTTGGCATCTTCGAAAACGGAAAACTTAAATACATTGGGCACACGGGCACCGGCTTCACTCAGCAGATTCTAAAAGATGTATACAAGAAAATGCAATCACTAAAGCGGCCGACATCGCCTTTCAAGACAAAGGTACCGGTAAGCTCAGATGTGACATGGATTGAACCCGAACTGGTTTGCAACATTAAGTTTTCAGAAATTACGCAAAGCGGAATTTTGCGACATCCCGTGTTTATGGGGCTAAGAATTGATAAGACTGCAAAGGAAGCAGATCACCTGGATGTTCCAACTGCATCAACGAGATCACTTAATGCGCGCAGTAAATCGAAGAGGACTAAAACACTCCATTAACGGTGCCGTTATATTCTGGTTGTTTGATCGCCATTAATTCATTCAAAGTGCAATCTGGCGCACCATTTCTTACATGCGAACTGAATTGATATACATTATTCTGTTTTTCCCTCATAAATGAGTAATTTTCCTGTTCATTTACTTACCCTTGAAAGGCGTCATAACCTATATCGTATGTGTTCTTGCTCTGCCGACTTATTTTAGTCAGGCGCAACATACTCCGACATTGGAAAAAGGTGTGGCGGATTTCAGCAAGTATAATTTTACGGAAAATGGGCCTGTGTCCTTAGCAGGTGAGTGGGAACTATACATGAGCCAGTTAATTTCACCACAGGATTTTCAAACACTCGGACGGCAGGCGTTTGATTTCGTTGACTTTCCCTCCGCGTGGAACGCATCCTCAGGGAGTCAAAACTTTGGCTTTGCTACTTACCGTTTGAACCTGATTCTTCCGCGGCAACACTTGCTGGCAATCCAACTCCCGCATTGTTATTCAGCGTATACGTTATGGGCAAATGACGAAACGATTGCGAAGAATGGGGTTGTGGCTACAACACGAGAACAATCTGTTCCGCAGTGGCTGCCGACAACAGTCAATCTTCCAAATGAACATGACACAATTTCGTTAGTACTGCAAATCTCAAATTTCAATCACGCGATAGGTGGAATTCGCGAAGCCATCACATTAGGAACGAGAGAGGATATGCGTTTAAGGGAATCAATCTCCCTCACAGGTACAATCATCCTCGTGAGTGCTCTCACGCTACTATTTATTATCTCATTCTTTGTTTCCGCACTTTATAAGTCACGAGCGGTTTTGCTTTTTTCATTGTTGTGCCTCGGCTGGGGCGTTCGGGAAGCATTTTCAAATTATTACCTGGCGATTCATTATATGCCGGATTTTCCCTGGGAGGTTGCAGTGAAAATTGAATATATCAGTTTGTTCGCTGTGATGATCATTACCATGTTGTTTGTTGCCAGTCTCTTTAAGGAGGACGTAAGCCGTATTTTCAAATACTTGTTCTGTTTTTGCAATGTGGTTTTTGTGCTCATCGCAGCTTTTCTGGAGGCGTCCATTTTTACACAATTTCTGCCGGTGTATCTATCGTTTGCTGCCTTGTTAATTGCGTATATCCTCTACGTGTTGGTCCGGGCAGTTGTTTACGAACGCCAGGGTGTGTGGCTCATCGTGGCGTGTTTGTTTCTGGGGGTGATCATCTTTTCGTATGACCTTATTGCGTACCAGGGCGTTGCTACATTCAGCCCAATGATTATTTCAATCGGATACCTCACTATGTTCATCTTGCTGGCGATTGCCCTGCTATTCCAGGTCGGGATTTTTAAACGGTCGGCAGCCACCAATCTCCTTACCTATGAGGACTTATACGGAGGAAATAGTTCAATGTGATCATTACTCGATGACGTGAACCCAGCTTTTACATTCTGAATGGCCTTCGACCTTCAGGTCATAATAATAAACACCGGATGAAAGCTGCTCGTTGGGCCAGTTGTATTGGTAATCCTCATCCTGGAAAAGTACCCGACCCCATCTGTTATAAGCGACAAAGGAAACTTTCAACCCGTGGTCAGATGGAGTAATGCCGGGGTTGTCACCATATTGCACAGTGAGGAAGTCATTGATATCGTCATTTATGCCAGGTGTGATCACATTAGGGACTATAACCTTATACATACCGATCACTTCACTCTGTTCCACGACACAATGAACGCGATTCGTGACTAGCCGCACCTGGTAGGTCCCTTCTTTTTCATATTCGTGAACAGTCTTCATCTGGTCGGATGTAGTACCATCCCCAAAATCAAAAAAAACAACATCGTCTGCGTTCAGGCTATCCGTTGAGCTGCTCACCTCAAGAACAAGTTTGCCGGTACAGGACGAAGCTCGATTGAATTGGAACGTTGGATTTATTCCTGGAATTACATTCAACGTGACAGAGTCCTGGGTGACACAACCTGTGGCCTCTGTGATCTCAACAAAATATTCCAGCGTGTCTTTTGGACTGACGAATGGCTTTGCCTCCGTTGAAGTAAACTGACTGTCTTCGCTGGTCCACGCATAGGAAACACCCCCCGTTGCGTTAAGCTGGTAACGCTCCCCGAAACAAATGTCAGTGCCAGGAGAAGCTTCACCAATTCGCTTGTCAACCCTCACGTAAGTTGACGTGGAATCAACTCCCTTGCACGTACGCTCATCAATAATTTTTAGTTTGACCAGGTATGTCCCTTCGTTTTTGTACTCATGAATAAAAGGAAGCGTATCGTTCCTCGAATAAAAGCTGCCATCGCCCATCGTCCACTCATGGATTTGCCCACCGATACTCTTGTTCTCAAACATCAGCTTATCAGGCATACACACACGCACCAATCCCGGGCTGTTGCGCTTCGGACTGTTAGTGCGGATGATGGCTCGAAGAGAACTTAAGTCGAATTTGAATGCTGCGTTATTACAGTTAGGACTAGCATTTTTTACAGACCATGCTCCAGGGGTTGCAGGGAAATCTGATTTTGGAAAGCCTGTGCCTGCCTGACACCCTGCGCACACCGCATGGTACACCGTTCCTTTTTTATCAAAGCGACTTGTGCCCCCATCCACATGCGTGAACGATTGATTTCCTCCCAGAAACGTTCCGTACAAAAAACCTTTCGCATCATCATACAAAACGATGAAGTAGAAATCCTTGCCACTGGTCGTAGTCTGAATGGCATCAGCGCTTACCTGCAGGCCCAGGCTATTGGTATTCCAACCACCAACCTGAGCGTTGAGTTGAGTACCTGCCCACCCGCTCATGTAGATAATTCCGCAATCATTCACCAGAAACGCAGTGGGTGAAATGTCTGGAATTACGCGACCCGAACCAAAGACCGTTGAGAATTCACGTGTGCTCAGGTCATTGCTAAACTTCTGTAGAAATTGTCCGCTGTTCGGCTTGTTATAGATTCCAGGAGTAATCGGAAAGCTGCTGGACGCAGTTTGACCGTAAACATATACTTCTTCGTTTTGATTAATATCGAGGAAATAGATCTGATCAAAAAGCGAGGTACCGGTATACGTACAATTCAAGATTTCTGTGCCATCACTTTTGAGTTTTGCAATCCAGCCATCTACCTCACCATTGAAAGAAGTGTCAAACGTGTTATCAGGAAAAATAAAGTTAACGTGTGGAAAACTTTCGCTGTCCGTCCCTCCTGCTACAAACAAGTTATTATCCTTGTCGAGTTTAATCGAGTACGATGCATCCGACCCTGCGCCACCGAGATAATTGGCCCATTTCAATTCAGAAAGGTTTTTATCCATCTTCAGCACGAGTGCGTCCGTAAGCCCACCATTGTACGCAGTGCTGAAACCATTTTGCACTGGAAAATCTGACGATGCCGTTACACTGCTGATATAGATATTACCTTCCTCATCGCTAATCACGTCTCCACGAAGGTGATCGCCATAATTTTTGATTAGCGGACTAAAGTCAACATTGAGACCGTCATTACCAGATCCACCGATGTATGTCGAGGCTAACAATTTGGTGCCGTCCCGATTAAATCTGCTAATGAAAATGTCAGAGCCGAACGGATACCCAATTACATGATTAATAGCTTGCCCCTCCTGAAATTCCTTCGAGAACGCATCGACTGAGGTTGGGAAATCATCTGAGCTCGTTGTACCTAGCACGATCAGCTCCTCATCGTTGTTCATCACCAGGCTGTGAGGTGACTCCGCGCTTTCGCCTCCGATGTGTGTCGCATACAACAATTTCTTACCAAGAGAATCGTACTTC
>DASWTM010000240.1:0-3457 GCA_036402115.1 Chryseosolibacter sp. | reverse complement strand
GGGGAATCTTGTGACGAATGCGACATGGAACGACTTCTGGCTGAATGAGGGCTTCACGGTGTACTTCGAAACACGCATCATGGAGAAACTCTATGGAAAGGATTATGCCGAGATGCTTGCGTCTTTGAATCTGCAAGACCTGAAAGATGAAATTGAATCGCTCAACGCTGCGAATTTATCGGCTGATACCAAACTCCTCCTGAATCTTGAAGGAAGAAGTCCAGATGATGGCGTGACCGACATCGCGTATAATAAGGGCTACTATTTCCTCCGTTCTATTGAGGAAGCACATGGTCGCGACAAGTTTGATGCCTTTTTGAAGAATTACTTTACTGAGAATGCTTTTAAATCGATGGACACAGAAAGCTTTAAAGCATACATCACTACTTATTATCAGAAGAATTTCAACATAACACTTGGAGATTCAACCTTCAACAAGTGGATTGTCACCGAAGGACTTCCAGCGGATCACCCGCAGCCTTCGTCAACGAAATTCAAAAAAGTTGATGAAACGCTTGCGAGCTGGAAAGCGGAGAAAGCATTAGATGCTAGTCAAAGGAAAGATTGGAGCACGCATGAGTGGCTTCACTTTTTGAAGAACCTCCCCCAAAACCTTACGCAAGAGCAAATGAAAGCTGTTGACGCGTTTGGTAACTTTTCAAACTCTGGAAATTCGGAGATCATAACAGCCTGGGGCGTGATCTCTATCCGGAACAACTACGCGAAGATGAATCCGAAAGTCGAAACATTTCTTATTAATACGGGCCGAAGGAAATTCCTGAGCCCCCTTTACAACGAGATGCTTAAAACCGAAGAAGGCCGCAAACGTGCGAAAGCGATTTATGACAAGGCGAGACCGAACTACCACTTCGTTGCCACGAACACGTTTGATAAGCTGATTAAATAATTGCCTTTACACCGCAGAGCGCGCGAAGTCGCTGAGGTTCGCAGAGTTTTATTTAAAGTGCATCCAAAATCTCGCTGCGAACCTTTTGCGTCCTCTGCGGCTCTGCGGTAAATTCATTTCTTGACCATCCGGAAATTCCTAAAATCACGCGCGTTGATTTTCAATTTATCCACCTCTCCAGATTCGTTGCGTGAGAAAATAAACAGTGCATCATGTTGCGTTGCATAGAACAGGTCATTATCAAATGGGATCAACGGTATGCGAATAATTCCTTTCCGCGCAACAATTTTCCCCTTCTTACTTTTCACTTTGATGGTGGCTTCCGTGCTTTCATTCCAGAATGATCCTTTGTAGGCCGGATAAGCGATTGCAAGATCTTTTTTCAACGGTTTAAAGTCGAGGCGCGGATCTTTTCGCCATCCATGTTTTAACAAAACAACGCCTGCTGAATCGCGGAAGTGTACATGAGAAGTTCCCCAGGCCGGATGCACGAATTTAAAATAACCGGGTGTAACGGCCGACAGTTTGATGCCATCGTGGTAAAGTGACCCACTCAGGTACAGACTTCCATCCTTCAAGTGAATCCTGCGAAAATCACCCAGACCATTATTTCCTAGTCGGTAGAATAGACCGGTCTTACGCTTGAGCTCGTCCAAAGGCAACGTGATGAAATCCGAAGTATCTGTGTTTACCGTATCCTTGAAAAAGTCTTTTAAGAAAATTTCTCCAACCTTATTGGACTTGCTTTCCGTATCCATGTAACGTGATGAATTCGCGAGGGTGATCACAGCGAAGTCATTTTGCGGGTATGCAGTAATGATGCACGTGTGGCCACCATCGTCACCACCATGACCAACCTTCCAAACCGAACGATCGCGCCAAGAATACAGCCCGTAGCCGTACCGTGTGCTATCCCCATTGTTCAGCAAGGAACTTGTGGACACTTTTCTGATCAATAACGGGTCGCGCTTCCCGAGTTTATTGTCGCGAAAATTATTCGCCCACAGCACCATGTCATCGATAGTTGTGACCAGGTTGTGGTCCCCGACAATCCCGCCTGTCTTTGCCATCTTTTTGAATCGCTTTTTCTTTTGGAGGTAACCGATGGATTCGGTCTTGCCTCGCATGTCCTGCTGATCTCTGACAAAAGAGTGCTTCATTCCCAGTGGGGTAAAAATCGCGCTGTCCATAAACGTTGCCAGCGATTGTCTGCTTACGCGTTCAACAAGCTGACCTAGCAATATGTAGTTAACATTGGTGTAAACCATTTCATCTCCAGGCTGGAAATTGAGGTCGCGTTCCCTGGAAATCACTTCGAGAATGAATTTCTGTGTGTTTCTTCGTCTCGGAACTTCACCTTTTAGATTCACTTTTCCTGCAAGAAGGGCAAGAACATATGCTTCCCGGATTCCGCTCGTGTGATCCAGTAAATGTTTTACCCTGACCATCTCATCAAATTTGAATTCCGGGAAAAACTTCCGGATGTCATCTTCGCGCGATAACTTTCCTTGCTCTTCCAATAAGGCCACCGCCATTCCCGTAAACTGCTTAGCCACAGAAGCTAGTTCAAATTGTGTTTCAATGGAGTTTGGGATTTTCCGAGAAAGGTCAGCCATACCAAATGCCTTCTTATAGATTGGATTACCGTTCTGAATAATCACGACAACACCTCCGGGTGTGTCTTTCTTATTCCAGCTTGAAAAAACTGAATCCACACGAGTGAGATTTGATTCGAGGGTTTGGGCCGTGACATCAATACTTGCCAATAATGATAAAACGAATAGACAGAATTTCATTGAATCTTTTTTCTGCAATTCAAGCAGTTTGAAATCTGCCAATCTATTCAAATCCGGATTTGAGAGGCGTTTAGGCAGAGATGCGTGCTTCCGACCCGTGCAAATTGAAATATTCGGTGGGGGACATGCCTTCCAATTGTTTGAATGTGCGTTGGAAGGTGGCCTGCGAGTTGAATCCACATTCAAGCGCGATTCCGGAAATAGTGAGAAATTTTAACCTCGAATCGTAAACTTTCTTCTTAAAATCCTGTACTCGATAGTAGTTTACAAATTCATTGAAGCTCCTCGCTTCCACCTGGTTAAGAACAGACGAGATTTCCTTAGCCGGGATTTTTAAATGTTTACTGACACTGCCAACCGTTAGCGAAGGTTCAAGATAGAGTTTGTCGTTTGTCATCGCCTGCTTCAACCGCGCCAGGACGAAGTTGATTCGTTCGGGTGATAGTTTATCAACGAGGTTCGAAGTCAGTCGAGAACTGTTAGAGACGAGTATCCCTTTAATCCCAAAATAATAAATCAAGGCCGTGAGGGGAATGTAGACGGGGAACCATCCAACCGAATCCAGCAATGGACTTCGTAGCGATGGGATAACGTACGGCACGAGATGGCAGAGCCAAACGACCTGAAACCATAGAAACACCGTGACGAATTGTTTCAGCCATTGGACTCTTTTGAATTCATCGCCCCGTTTGTGATTCAACGTTTTTAAGAACCTCCAGGAGAGGACAAGATAAAAGGTCACGGACGCCCAGCG
>DASWTM010000239.1:0-6784 GCA_036402115.1 Chryseosolibacter sp. | reverse complement strand
CAACATCTCCTTTTTCTTCCTCCTTGTAAAAGCGCAAGTTTTCTAATAGCAAAACTTCTCCCGGCTTAAGGTTCGATGCCTTTGTTTTCGCTTCTTCTCCGATGCAGTCGTTCGCGAACTGTACGGGGCGACCCAAAAGTTTTTCGGTCGTTTTGATGGTGTGCTTAAGTGAGTACTTTTCCTCCGGCCCTTCTTTTGGACGACCAAGGTGTGACATCAAGACACAGCTTCCTCCATCTGCAAGAATTTTCTGAAGCGTTGGAATCGTAGCGCTGATTCGGTTATCATCAGTAACATTGAAACCTTTGTCCAATGGCACATTGAAGTCTACCCGGATGAGAGCGCGCTTGCCCTTAAAATTGATGTCTTTAATCGTTTTCATGAAAGTCTGGTTGTGTGAACGGGTTCGAATTTAGAGAATTCATCCACATTCACGGAACGTCAGCCCAACTTTTTACGGAAACGATTGTACTTAATCCCCGAAGGAAATTCCCAGGCCTTTGGCTGCTTTTACCAGATAAGAGTCTTTCTTCACAAAATTATAATCGCGGGTTGCTTCATCGAGTGTAACGTGCGTGAAGTCGTTGTTGCGAAATGCCACCATATGACCAAATTTCTTCTCAAGTACTAATTCAAAAGCTTTCACACCGAACAAACTTGCGAGAACGCGGTCGTATGCAACGGGGCTGCCACCACGCTGAACGTGACCCAATACGGTTTCGCGAATTTCCGCTTTGCATCCAGCATCTTTTAATTGCCTGGACAATTGATAAGCAACGCCACCAAGACGAACATGCTCCGATCCCTTTTCACCTGCGCTCGCGGTGATCGTTCCCTCTTTCGGTTTTGCCCCTTCTGCCACAACAATGTTTACGAAACCCCGACCTTTTTTATAACGGAGGTTAATGCGCTTTACGATCTTGCTGATGTCGTACGGAATCTCTGGAATGAGACACACCTCTGCACCTCCTGCGATCGCTGTGTGCAGTGCGATCCATCCGGCATCGCGTCCCATCACCTCCATGATCATCGCGCGATGATGACTTTCAGCAGTCGTCACCAATTTGTCAAAGCTATCGGTGGCAATCTGGAGTGCCGTCTGAAAGCCGAACGTCACATCTGTTGCTGATAAATCATTGTCGATTGTTTTCGGCACTCCGATGATTGGAATTCCCTTATCAAAAAGAACTTTTGAAATTTTTTGGGATCCATCTCCCCCGATATTGATAACGGCATCAAGCTTAAGTGCTTTCAATTTTTTCACAAGCTCATCGGTGCGGTCGATGAATTTCACAGTACCATCAGCCTGTGGCACCGGGAATTTTAGAGGATTAGATTTATTCGTTGTCTTAAGGATGGTTCCTCCTTTGATATGGATGCCCGCGGTTCTTCTACTTGTCAGTTTTACAATTTCCTGCGGTTCATTAAACACTCCATTGAACGCTTCGATACTTCCGTAAACTTCCCAGTTTTTCTCCTTCCGCGCCCGCTTGGCAATACCACGAATGACAGCGTTCAGTCCCGGGCAATCGCCACCTCCTGTGAGAATAAGAACCTTGTGTATTTTTTCCATACTGAAATGTGATGAGGTTTTTTAATAGGGTGAGGGATAAATATACGACAATCTTATTCCATTAGTCACTAGTCATTGGTCATTAGTCATTGGGAGGAAAGTGGAAAACGGTAAAGGTAATGGGCGATTGGTAATGGGTGATAGGTGATGGGGGAGATGATGGAGAGGTGGGCTTCCGATTACTTTTTTTCTAATGCCTAATGCCTAATGCCTAATGCCTTCCGTACTCCGCATACGCTCCAATCGTTATCCCCCTAATGACCAATGACTAGTGACTAATGACTAATGACTAATGACTATTGACTTCTTCCCTCACCTCGCAGCCGCTCTCCTCAGCCGATCATTGATGGCTCGCCCTAATCCTTCTTCCGGCAGGAGTTCGGCAAGAATAACGTCAGCGTCCATTTTGTCGAGGTGGCGGAGGGAGGCGAATAGATTTTGTGCGGCCTCATCGAGTGATCCAGATTTGGATAGGATGATTTGATTCGGTGAGTTGTAATCTTTTTTGAATGTAAGGATTGATGAGCAATGTGCCGGATATTTTTGCAGTAATTCTTCGATATTTCCGAGGATGATTCGTTTGGAAGGGGCGTAGTGACTTTTCAATTGTCCCGGAGCTTTTGGATTGGATGTCGAGTGAAGTTGTACTTTGATTTTTCCAAGTTCCGCTTCGAGCGTCTCAACACTTAGCCCGCCCATACGGTAAACAACGGGTTCTTTTCCGTCAAAACCAACGATCGTTGACTCAATTCCCACCCGCGAGGCACCACCATCTAATATGTATTTGATTTTTTCACCGAGTTGATCCTGGACATGTTGCGGGGTTGTGGGACTTACATACCCAAACGGATTAGCGCTTGGTGCTGCCAATGGGAAGTCCAGCGTTTCCAGTAGCTCCCGCGTTAGTGCGTGGTCGGGGCAGCGCAAGCCAACGGTGTCGAGGCCGGAAGTAACGAGGTCGGGAATAATATGTTTTTTCTTTAATAGAAGAGTCAGAGGTCCGGGCCAGAATTTTTGGGCAAGTTTGACAGCCACATCCGGAAGATGGTCGACATAACGCTCGGCAGCAAATAAGGAGGGGACGTGAATGATCAATGGGTCGAATTCCGGACGCTCTTTTACTTTGAAGATCTTAAGCACCGCTTGCGAATGTAATGCGTTCCCTGCAAGACCATAGACGGTCTCTGTCGGGATAGCAACAAGTTCTTCCGACTCAAGGAGTTGCTTTGCTTTCTTTATATCTTTACCAATGTCTGCCATCAATACAACTGGCGCAGTTAAACGTAGATACACCCAAAAGTAATCGTTATGAAGGTAAAAGCAGCGTTCGTTCTTTTTTTTGCTTTGAGCATCTTCCATGCACAAGCGCAAAAGCAGGATCGGGTGTTAACAGAAAAGCTAACAAAACTGGTCAGCGGATTTAAAGGTGATATTGGTGTCTACGTTCGTCATTTAAAGACCGGTAAGGTAGTTGCGATCAATGCGGATACTATTTTCCCAACTGCAAGCATGATAAAAGTCCCGATAACGATCGGCATGTTTAATAAGATTGACGCAGGCGAAATCCGGTACGACAGCACACTTATTTATAAAGATTCGCTTCTCTACGAAGGAGAAGATATTCTAGGGTCATTTAAGGATGGTGAGAAAATCACGCTAAGCAAAGTGATGATGCTGATGATTACAACCAGCGACAACACGGCAAGCCTTTGGTGCCAGTCGCTTGCGGGAACCGGAGCATCAATCAACAGTTGGCTCGCATCAAATGGTTTTGAAAAAACGCGTGTTAATTCTCGAACACCCGGTCGGGAAGCGAACCGAAGCCGTTACGGCTGGGGTCAGACAACACCTAAGGAAATGGCCGAACTGTTGGTTCGAATAAGGGAGGGCAACGTTATCTCACCACGGGCAAGTGAAAGGATCTATCGAAATTTGGTTCGCATTTACTGGGATTCGGAAGCATTATCACAGATTCCTCCGTACGTTCAGGTTGCCTCAAAAAGTGGGGCAGTTAACCGGTCAAAGTCAGAGGTTGTGCTCGTGAATGCACCCCATGGTGATTATGTTTTTTGTGTGATCACCAAGAATCAACAGGACGAGCGATGGGAACCCGACAATGAAGGGTACGTTATAATACGAAAGATCTCCAGCCTCCTTTGGAATCATTTCGAGCCTGACTCAAAATGGCAACCTGCGAAGGGAATTGAGGCATGGTATTAGCGGTTGCATAATCCAAAGAAGTCTGCTTATTTAGTGCGAATTATTTCAAATGAAACGATCGATAATTGTTTTACTAGCGATTGCAGTTTTAGTAACGGCATGTGGAAAAAAGGATGATAAAGCCGAAACGAAAAACGATCCGCTACTCATGAGTTATGGTGTTCGCGCACAATGGCCGCACGATACTCAGGCATTCACGCAAGGGCTGGTGATTCACGAGGGGAAATTGTATGAAAGTACAGGTCAGGAAGGCGAATCGTGGGTCGGTGTGATTGATGTAAAGACAGGCAAGCCAGAGAAAAAAGTTGATCTGCCGAAAGAATATTTTGGTGAAGGAATTACGATTCTTAACAACAAGATCTACCAGCTTACGTGGACATCAAAGATTGGTTTTATATACGACCTCGAGACGTTCAAGCGCATCGGCACATTTGATTACACGACAGCCGGGTGGGGTATTACACACGATACGAAGAACCTCATCATGAGCGATGGTTCAAATAAACTCACTTATCTCGATACCGTAAGTCTCAAACCGGTAAGAACGCTTTCGGTGACCGATGACAACGGTCCGGTGAAGGACCTTAATGAATTGGAATACATTGAAGGATTTATTTTCGCCAACATCTGGCAAACCAACAACATTGTCAAGATTGATCCTCAGTCGGGTAAAGTGGTGGGGAGACTGGACTTAAGTCAGCTGGCGCGTGATGCGCAGATGCGTAGTCCCCGAGTAGATGTGCTCAATGGAATCGCGTATCACCCGACAACGAAAATGGTTCTGGTGACCGGTAAGTACTGGCCCATGACATACGTAATTCAGCTTCGATAACCAAACCCTGCTATGAGTAATAAAACGCGTGCAATCTTAAAAGGTGTTGCAGTAGTTCTCGTACTGCTTGCCGTTCTGATGCAACTTCAGATTGTGATCATTCCTGCGATTTCGATATATCGCTTCTGGATTGTTGTGATTTCATTTGGATTGTTGTTGATCAGCAGCAAATAGCAGTGAAATCGCTAAAGCCAAATCCCAAAGGCCAAGATCCAAATCCCAAATTCCAAATTGTAATTTGGTCGTTCCATTTTTTCTCTATCAGTGGTTGACCACCTGTTCGGTAGCTCGGTATTGGATCTTGCGATTGGATCTTGGAACTTGGATTTTGGTATTTGGATCTTCGAACTTGCCCTTTCAGCCTGCACTCGTCTTTTCAACCATTCGCGCAATGGAAGGGTTGCCTCCGGACCTCTGAACTAACTCTGTCAATCGAAACCACTCCACTGCGTGGGATTCGTCTGAGACGAGGATCTTTTCATTTTTATCTGCCATGAACAGGCATCGGATGTCGTAGTGGTCGTGTTGAGGAAAATCTTTCCTTGCGGGGATAGGGTGGATGTCGATGTCAAACAACGGGTGAAGGAGAATGAGATTTTTCAATCCGGTCTCTTCCTCCGCTTCTTTTCTTGCTACCGCGATAATGTTTTCATCACCATCGGCATGACCGCCAGGCTGAAGCCAGCGATTGAGTTTTGCATGATGAACGAGAAGCGCGTACTGCTTTGTTTGATCAATGATCCATGCCGAACCCGTCATATGACCCGGTAGAAAGTCACGATGATAAGCGCGTTCGTTCTGGAGCAATTGAAGAAAACGTGAAACGAATTGTTGTTCCTCCGGATAAGGAGATGTAAAGCCTTCCAGTGAAAGTGAGAGATCCCTGCGTGACTTCATCCGGTTACTGGATGATAACCGTAACTTTGTTTATCTTCTTTTCTTCAAGTTTGGTCTTCTCACCACCACCACTATTGTCTTTGTCATCTTTACGGACGATGAGATAATACTCAATTGCCTTAAGGTCTTTCAATTTCAGTAAACCTTTCTTATCCGTGACACCTTCAGCGGCAACGTTCTTTTCAGCGGTGTAATCCTCCTCATTTTCAAACAACTGAACCTTCGCACCTTCCACAATATTTCCAAGTTCATCTCTCACCGTCACCGTCAGGGTGGTTTTGATCAACTGAAAAGAAGGAACGGCAATTAAAAACGTTATGATGAACGCAGAACGCAGAACTGTTTTCATAGGTAAAAATGTTTCCTCAAAGATAACCAGTTTTCTGCATTTCAAAAGAGTCCACAGTCCACGGTCCACTGTTGACTGTCGACTGTGGACCGGGGCGATTTTATCTAAACTCCCGCTCGATGTGTTTGGCGTAATTCACCTTCATGTCTGACAGCCTTCCGACATGCACTCTCATTCGCTGGACGAAATCATCGTAATTTTTATTCTCCTTCGGTGTCCATAATACTTCTGACATCGCGGTAGCGCGAGGATATACCATGTACTCCACGTGCTCCGGTGTTTTTATGTATTCGGACCAGACGTTGCATTGTGAGCCGATCACATATTTTGCTTCTTCGGGTGAAAGTTGGGGAGGCACAGGTTCGTAATTGTAAACTTTGCTGACGGGCGTGTAGCCAACAATTGCCATCGGCTCAGTCTTAGCTGTATCCTGATAGTAGTCCAGATAAACCCATTTGCCTGGCGTCATGATCACCTTGTGTTTTTGTTTTGCGGCTGCAATTCCTCCTTCTTCTCCGCGCCAGCTCATCACTGTAGCATTAGGCGCAAGGCCACCTTCCAGTATTTCATCCCAGCCGATAATCTGTCTGCCTTTGCCGTTGAGATATTTTTCAATTCGGTTGATGAAGTAGCTCTGTAATTCGTGTTCGTCTTTCAATTTGTGATCAGCAATTCGTTTCTGACAATTTGGACATTGCTCCCAGCGGGTCTTCGGACATTCGTCACCACCGATGTGTATGTATTCGCTTGGGAAAAGAGTGAGTACTTCGTCTAACACATCCTGCATAAACGTGAACGTTTCTTCTTTGCCTGCGCAGAATACATCTTGAAACACACCCCAGGTAGTTGCCGTTTCATAGGGTCCGCCTGTGCAGCCCAGGTTAGGATAAGCAGCCAGTGCAGCTTGTGCATG
>DASWTM010000238.1:0-11833 GCA_036402115.1 Chryseosolibacter sp. | reverse complement strand
AAGTACATCTTCTTCAACTCGCACACCGAAGGATCGCCACCTTCAAGTGGGGCCACACCTCCACCGCCAACAATTTTTCCGTTGAAGTCGCAGACGAAGTAGGCTGCGCGTTGGTGATTGTAGGCTTCGAAAATATCGTCTACCTCTTTGTCATGGATGGCAAAGCCTTGTCCGCTGGCACCGAACTCTGGCATTACCGTGCGGATAATTTTTGCAATCTGCGGACTGTCTTTCTTTTCAACTCTCCGTACAATCGGTTCCATGTCGTTTAGAAATTTATCGATTTGAGAACGCGCTCAAATGACGTTCTTGTTTCCTTCAAATGTTCGTGATGGTGATGCTTCACAACCCATCGGCCGTTCACCATTGTTCCAATAATGTCTGCGCTGTCGCAATTATATAAAATCGATGACAACATAAAATCATTTTTCCCATGACTTAACAAGGGGGATTTTCCATCGAATACAACCACGTCTAACGG
This sequence comes from Chryseosolibacter sp., assembly GCA_036402115.1. Lineage (GTDB taxonomy): Bacteria > Bacteroidota > Bacteroidia > Cytophagales > Cyclobacteriaceae > Chryseosolibacter. The sequence continues at coordinate 11,352 of DASWTM010000238.1, read as the reverse complement.
TGAGTCGAGTTGAAGGAAGGATTTTGGATTCAGCCCCATAGCTTTTCTGCCTGAGGAAGTTGTTTTATCGATCAACATTCTAGCACCATTGTCAAACGTGTTGCGCTTGTGCGTGGTGAATCGTTGTGCGTAATCGAGCCATCGCAGGTCCTCAAGGTAATTCAGGCTGATGTGACTGTCTGTTCCGATCGACCAATTCCCACCTGCTTTTGCAAAATCGGTCAGGCGGAAAATTCCGTCACCGAGATTTCCTTCCGTTCCAGGACACAATACCGCATTGCCTCCACTCTTCGCCAGACGATTTACTTCATCATCATTCATGTGCGTGCAGTGTACAAGGTGAAATCGCTCATCAACAGGTAACGAGTTCAGCATCCACTCAACGGGTCGTTGCTTAAGGTGATGAACGCAATCTTCAACTTCCTTCAGTTGCTCTGCCGTGTGAATATGAAACGGAATTGTTTTCGGTCCTTCGTTGAACGTGCGCAGGATATCCTTCTCATCTACAGCGCGGAGCGAGTGCACGCTGAATCCGAGATTTGCGAAAGCATAATTTTTAACTGCTTCAGCACTGTCATCGAGCAGATGGAAATAGTCGTCTACCGTTTTAGAAATGAATCTTCGCTGCCTGGGTTGTGGATCTTTTCCGAACCCACCCTTCTGATAAAACACTGGAATCAAAGTGATTCGGATGCCGGCAGTTTTAGCGGCTTCAAGCAGACGCAAACCCATCTCGGACAGATTTGCGTACGCCTTACCATCTTTATCATGGTGGAGGTAATGAAATTCCGCGACATGCGTGTAGCCCTTCCGCAGCATTTCGATATAAAGCATTGTGGCTACGGCCTGAATTTCATCTGGGTCCATGCTCAGCGCACAGGCATACATGGCTTCGCGCCAACTCCAAAAATCATCGTTCGACCCGACAGGGTGTATCTCTGCGCGACCTGCCATCGCGTATTGAAAGGCATGTGAGTGTGCATTCTGAAATCCCGCCAGGGCATAACCCTCAACAAATTCAAGTGGCGTAGGTGCTGCTGGCGCTTTTTCTGAAATGTATTGGATCAAACCATGTTCATCGACACCGACATGGGCAGGTGTCATCCATTCTGATCCGGTATAGATTCCCCTGAAGTGAAAATATTTCATCATGAAGTTTTCAATTGATCCGCAAGATGCGTGAAAACTTTTTGTAATACTTCGCGCATTTTGTCCGCGCGTGTTTTGTCGTAGTTGAGTTCGGCATCATCCATATAGTGAATCTTGCACATCTCAAGCTGAAGCGCATGTTGCTTCGCAGAAGGCTTTCCAAAAGCCCGCGTGATGTATCCGCCTTTGAAAGGAGAATTGTGCGAAAGCGTATAGTCACCGGAACCGAGTGATCGAAGTGCGATGTCGATCAGTTGCGGGCCAGCCGAAGTCTTATCGACACTGCCGAGAATAAGATCCGGGAATTTTTCGGGCTGAATCGTTGGAACAATCTGGCGAATGGAGTGGCAATCCCACAATAATACTTTACCGAATTTTCTCTTCAGCTCGGTGAGGAGGCTCTCTACTTTCTGATGATACGGACGATAATAGGTATTCAACCTTCGTTCAACTTCAGGGTTTGCGACCTGTGTTCGTTTGTCTTTGTATAACGGCTCACCCAGAAAATTTGTCACCGGACACAAGCCTGTGATAATTCTTCCGTCCGTGTATAAGGGTTTGCTTTCAGGATCGCGGTTGAGGTCAATCACCCAGCGACTATGCACTGCACTGATCATAGTCATACCCATGGCTGGAGCAAAGTCATACAACTCATCTACAAACCAATCTGTATCATCCGGTCGTGCTATCAGCTCTGGATTGAATTCATCTTTGATTTCGTCTGGAAAATTCGTTCCGCAGTGAGGAACACTGATGAGAATCGGGATCTCATTCCCGATAGGAACTTGAAGTTTATAAGGAACCATCGCTTTATTTTCGGTTGGAGATTGCCAATACCTTTCGCTCACACTCTTCACGGGCCTGTTCTGCTCGTGCTTTTAGTCCCTCACACATATCGAGTTGCGCTTTTGCCAAACGCGTCTGCTCAGCACACTGGCGCGCGTTCTCCACGGCCAATTCCCGTGCGGTGTCCGCGGCTGCCTTCTGCACGTATGAGAACACGAACAATAAGAGATTGAATAAAATTGAGATTGCCAATACGATACCTGTCACGGTTTTCCGATTCATATTGTGAGGTTTTGAATGTCACAAGGCCGTAATACAACTGCAGCGCGCGCTACTTCTTCTTCCTGTTCCGCTTCTCCTTCTTCTTGCGCGCTTTTTCGATCACATCTTTGTATTCCGTGAGGGTCTGATTTGCTGCGTCCAGTTCCTTCTGCAGGGAAAGAATCTGCTGGTTGTAACTTGCCGCCACATCTTTTGAAACCAGCTTGCGCTTCATCCGCATAATACGTTTGAAACTTTCATCAATGCGTTCAGGCTTTATTTGTCCGTTCTCTACCATTTTCCTGATAATTGCATGAACCTTGTCGGACGTGCGTTCATCACTGCCGGCAATGTTGTTTGAGAACGTCATGACATCAACGCCCGCATTGATGGCCATCCGAATTGCATCTTCGAGCGAATAGTGTTTCGTAATAGCGTGCATCTGCATATCATCGGAGAACACCACGCCATCGAAGTGAAGCTTGTTGCGGAGGATTCCCGTGAGGATATCATCGGACAATGTGCCGGGGTGTCCGTCTGGTTCGAGTGTACGGTGCACGATATGTGACGTCATTACTCCATCTACATAACCTGAATCGATTAGCGCTTGGTAAGGCTTAAGTTCGCGATCTTGCCACGTATTCGTCACATCGGTTAGACCTTTATGCGTGTCATCCTTTGAGCTACCATGTCCGGGGAAATGTTTAAGGGAAGTGAGAACACCATACTTGCGATGAGCTTTCACCACTTCCTTCGCCATCATGACCACGCTATCTTCATTGGCAGAGAATGATCTTCCTACTTTCGCGATGATTGGATTGTCGCGGTTGATGGCAAGGTCAACCACCGGAGCAAAGTTGATGTTGATTCCGAGACCTGCCAGCGTTGCTGCCGTTGATTCACTATAAAAACGAACACTGTCGAGTTTCGATTTGCCCATGGCTTCAGCTGTGATGGAAGCAGGAAACCCGTATTTGGCTTTGAGACGATTCACGCGCCCACCTTCCTGATCAATGCTGATGAGCAACGGAATCTGCGCAGCATTTTGGTACGTCCACGTTATTTTCTTAAGTCCGTTAAATGAATTTGTGGCCGGAATATTCTTTTCAAAAATGATCACCGCGCCAACTTTTCCCTGGCGGACTTCCTCCAGCACTTTTGGATCAACTTCCGCTTTCGGAAATCCAATCTCGATCATCTGCCCGATCTTAATACCAAGGCTGTCTTGTTGCGCATAGCCCGACAGTGCTACAGAGGTGAGCGAAAGCGCGGCAATAAATCGACTAATACTTTTCATGGATCATCTTTAGTAGTTCGTGCATGTGCGTGCGCACCTTGCTCGTAGATTCAACAAAGTTATTATTCATAAACGAAAATATCAGCGTTTTTCCTGAACGTGTCACAAGATATCCGCTCAGGCAATGCACATTACTCAACGAACCGGTTTTTCCAAAAATGTATGGTCCGTTTTCTCCTTTGTACCAGTTTTTAATCGTTCCGTTCACGCCACCCGTTGCTAACAACGGAAACAGCCGCTCTCTAGGCCGGAGCTGGTAAATTTTCTCCCACATCTGCACGATGGTACGTGGCGTGAACAAATTATAACGAGAGAGACCTGAACCGTCCACCCATGATGGTGCATCTTTCAGGTCCTTTAAAAAATTCTTCTTTACATAGTTGATCGCAATCTGAGTCTGGGTAGAGTCCGGATTGATCACATCTGAGCACATCATTAAAAGCTGTTCAGCGATGAAATTATCACTTTCCTGCATTAGTACTTTGTAAAGGCTGTCGGTGGGAATGCTATAGAAGGTCTTGATTTCGGAAAGCTTTGTGCTGTCGAACGGATGCTTGTCGAGGACAGCGATAGGTTTTTTCAGTGTGTCGCACAGGAGCATCACTGTCAAGCCTCCTTCCATGCGGATCGGTACGTCCCACACGGTCGCGCTCGATCTGCGTTTGCCCCAGTGAAAGGTGAAATGATTCGACTGAAGTTCACGTATCACGCCAGTTCGCTCTTTGTCTGGTCCAAATGCGAAATACTGTCTGAAGTAGGATGGATAAGCTTTCGGAGACCCGTTCTCAAGCTTCACACTGAAAATATTTCCGTACAAAGGAAATGCAGACCGTTCTGCGGAATAATAATCATTATAGTCATCCCACGACCAACCCGGCCCGTAGTGAGCTGAGTAAAAGTTTGCAGACGAAAAATACAATGGCTTCTGTGCATGCTTTAGGAAATTGTATGTCCTGCCATTGTTATAAACATACTTGTAGAGGAACGATGGGTCCCCTGTTCCCCAGAAGATCAGCGAATCAGTTGTCTCACGATAGTGCAATGCTGGAACAGAATCGCCAAGAATTTTTAATGACGCAAATAATGTAAAGATCTTGGTGTTCGAGGCAGGAGTAAAATATTTGGATGAGTTGTATTCGAAAACGGCTTCCTTTTTCTCAAGGTCATACAGCATGAATCCTGTATGATCTTTTAGCTGTTCGTCCATCGACTTCAGCTTTTTATTAAGCGATGATTTTGAAAGCGGAGAGCATCCGATCATCAAGGCAGCACACAAAATTCCAAGCGAAAATCGGATCATGCTTTCAAGTAACGTTCAACCAGAATATTACGGTGATGTGTTTCGTGTCCGGGGATCACATATCCCAAAACCAAAACAGAGAGCTTATTTTTATTGGCTGTTCCTTCACGCAGAAGCATCTCGGGTGTGAAGCTTTTGAACAGGTCTACAGTTGTCGCGCGAAGTCTTTCCATTTCGTTCGCCATCTGAGCGATGGTTCTGCCGTCTGCGTTTGCTTCGGGAGCGTAGTCGTTCTCTTCAAAGCCAGGCAGATCCGTTTTGTCGTTGCGCGCGAATCGCAAAGCACGATACGCCATGATCCGCTCTACATCGAGCATGTGTGCCAGTAACTCCTTGATACTCCACTTTCCTTCTGCATAACGAAATTCTCCTTTCGATTCCGGAATGGATCGGATGAGTTTAAGGGTGATTTTTGAAGATTCATTGAGTGCATCAAACATGTCCTGGTGCATCACGTGACTGACGTAGCCTTGATAAAACTTTGCAACTTGTTCCAGCTGTGGTCTCATAGCTTCAAAATAAATACTATTTGTTAGGAATCAAATTTTCACAAAACAAAAAGCACCCGTACTGCAGGCGCTTTTTAAAAGGTCAACAGGCCACTGTCGACAGTCGACTGATGTCAGTAGACTTTCTACTTGTAGTGTTTCAAGCGGACAATTTCTTCCTTCGTCAAAAATCTCCATTGCCCGCGACCTAATTCTTTTTTGTCGAGACCTGCATATACGGAACGGTCCAGCTTCACCACTTCGTAGCCCAGGCTTTCGAAAATTCTGCGTACAACCCGGTTCCATCCGATGTGAATTTCCAGTCCGACTGTTTTTCCATCATCAGAGACAATTGCAACATCGTCAACGACAGCGCGGCCTTCTTCCAGGATGACGCCATCGAGGATAGTTTGCAGATCAGCCTTCGCAAAAGGACGATCGAGTTCTACCTTATAAATCTTTTTAACATTATACGATGGATGCATCAGCTTGTCGGCAAGATCTCCATCATTCGTCAGCAGCAACAGACCCGTTGTGTTACGGTCTAGTCTTCCAACGGGATAAATTCTTTCTTTAACATTACTTCCGATGATGTGCATCACGGTGTTGCGCTCTTGCGGATCATCGGTTGTTGTGAGGAAGCCTTTCGGTTTGTTCATAAGAACGTAAACCGGTTTTTCGGCTTTCAATACTTTATTCTCGTAACGTACTTCATCGCCAGGATTGACTTTGTAGCCCATCTCAGTGATGGTCTTTCCGTTTACGGAGATCAATCCCATCGCAATCAATTCATCAGCTTCACGTCTTGAACAAACACCGCTGTTCGCGATGAAACGGTTGAGACGCATCTTCTCTGTCTGCACAGGTGCTTCGTTATCGGATGTTCCCTTGCCGACTTGCTTCGACTCGTAACGTGTTTTTGATTTCTTAAAGAATCCTCTTGGTTCATCGCTCGAAGATGAACGAGGACGGGATGAACGCTCATCGCGGTTGCCATCCGTGTATTTATCAAAACGGCTCTTTCTTACTGGTCTGCTTTCCTCACCAGAACCTTGATCGCTCTCGCGCTTGCCACGGAACGATGAACCCGAGCTGCGTCTTGGCCTGCGGGAGTCAAATGAATCATCGCCTCGTTTTTCGAAAGGCTTGTCAAATTTTTTCGCTCTTCCTTCACCTCCGTCAGAGTCTGATTTGCGATAGGAAGTTTTGCGTGGGCGCGATGATGATGAATCTCTTTTATCGCCATACGAAGAGCGTCCGCGGGATTCGTATCCACTGCCTTCGCCTCTGCGCGGTACGCCACGCTTATTTCCAAACGATCTGCCCGAGCCTGCGCCCTCGTCACGTTTCCCGTAAGGTTTATCGAATTTCTTGAAGCGTTCGCCTCCTTCGTCTGATTTGCGATATGAAGATTTGCGTGGTCCGGATGAATCGCCTCCTCTGTAAGAAGACTTTCCTCGCGAATCAGAACCTTCATCACGCTTTTTAAATGACGATTTGCGCGCACCGAAAGATTTTCCTTCCGATGAGCCTTCACGACTTCCGTACGACCGCGATGGACGCTTTGGAGCATCGCCATCCTTGCGATACGGTCGATCTGAACTTTTTGAATCTGATTTCCGGAATGACTTAGGTCCGCCAGACTTTCTCCCGCCTGAAGAAGAAGATGTATTTCGTGAGCTTCCTCTTCTTCCTGAAGATCCGCCCGAGGTATTACGCTTGGCCATCTGGCTGTTGTGGTTGCTCTGGTTGTTCTGGTTCCTGTGTTGAATCTGATTGTCGCGATACCTCTGGCTCGATCGAATTTTCGATATTCTCACCGATGGTATTCACTTCTGTTGATACTTCTTTTGGTGTTGGGAGCTCAGTCAAATCACTGATGCCGAAATACTCCATGAACTTCGAGGTTGTTCCATACAACATCGGACGTCCAATCGTCTCGGCTTTGCCTGTGATTTCGATAAGACCCTTATCCAGAAGTTTTTGTACAGCATAGTCGCAGTTTACTCCGCGGATATTTTCAATTTCTGTTTTTGAAATCGGCTGCTTGTAAGCAATGATGGAAAGAGTTTCCATCGCTGAGGTAGACAATCTTTTCTTCGATTGTTGTTTCAGCATGATGCCGATACTGGTCTGGTATGCTGGCTTGGTAAGAAATTGGTATCCACCCGCAGCCTTAAAGAGCTGGAAAGAAAAATCTTCGTGCTGATATTTTTCATCAAGTCGCTGAATAGCGCCCATGATATCCTCCTCCGGCACATCTGCATTAAACATCTCAGACAAACATGCCTTTATATCCGCCAGCTTAATTGGGCTAGGCGCACAAAATATCAAAGCCTCAATGTGGTTCTGTAAAAAATCCATAATTACTCTAAGTCACAATTTCCAACTGCATTTAAAAAATTTTCCCCTCTCTGAGGGGAAAAAATGTCCAGCCATCGGCTGGACGAAAAAGGGGTCAAGTTGAGCCAGACAAACTGACTAACCCGCGATAACTTCTGAATACTAATCCTGCTGCATCAACTTCGCCTCGATACTCTGAGTCGTGTGTGGCACAGCAATCAATCTTTCTTTTGAAATCAACTTACCCGTTACCGAACAGATACCATAAGTTCCGTTCTTAATGCGGATGAGAGCATTCTCAAGATTGGTGATGTATTTCTGCTGACGTGCTGCAAGCTGACTGAGGTTTTCCTTCTCGGCAGTTTCTGCACCGTCTTCAAGAACTTTTGTATTTCCACCTGAAGTAGCATCGGTACCTTCATCGTTGTTACGATTGAGGGTTTCCTTGAGGATCTTATATTCCTCTCTTGCTTTCTCAAGTTTCTTATTGATCAACGTCTGGAACTCCTTCAACTCTTCATCAGAGTAACGCGTCTTGTCTTCGGATTGCGATGAAGGCTTCGAAGGCTTGTGGGCCATTGGCCGCTGGTTTGGCATCTGGAAGAAATTCAACTGGGCTGCCTGCGCTGCACGTGCGGCCGCTGTAGTTGCTGCGGTGTTTTTCGGAGCCTCCTGCTGAACTGCTGGCGCTGCTTTCTTGGCAGGTGCCGGTGCTGCAGCTTTCTTCGCTACGACCTTTTTAACTTCCTTCTTTGGAGCTTCTTTCTTTGGCGCTGCTTTTTTGGGAGCTGAGGCCTTAGGAGCTGCTTTCTTAGGGGTTGCTGCCTTAACTTTCTTAGCTGCGGGTTTTGCTTTTGCTTTTACAGGAGAGGCTTTCTTTGCTTTCGCTGTGGGTTTAGCTTTCGCTGCTTTCTTAGACGGTTTGGCAGGTGTCTTTTTCTTTGCCATTGTATTTTTGGGTTCCTCCGTTTGGGTAAAAGATGCGCAAAATTAGAGGTTGCCATCTAAAACAAAAAATATTAGGTAAAATTCCAACCCAATGAAATTTTGTAGCTGTTTTTTAAGCAAAAAGCTACCTTCGGGGCTTTACCATCAAACCTATGCGATTACTTTCTATTCTTCTGATCTCGATAACTATGATAACGGGTTGTGAAAACGCTGCGAAAAAGGAAAACTCCGCTGAAGCTGCACCCGGCCCAATTACACTTGTCATCCATGGTGGTGCCGGAACCATAAAGCGCGAAAACATGACTCCAGAGAGAGAAAAAGCTTATCGGGAAGGTTTAAATCAATCTTTGGAAGCCGGATATGCCGTGCTCGAGTCAGGCGGACCAAGCCTTGATGCGGTGATCGCTGCGATAAAAGTGTTGGAGGACAATCCGCTCTTCAATGCCGGGAAAGGTGCGGTGTTTACGAATGAAGGCAAAAACGAACTCGATGCTTCGATCATGGATGGCAGCAATCTGATGGCAGGCTCTGTGGCAGGTGTTACAACAATTAAAAATCCGATAACGGCCGCCTATGCGGTGATGACAAAATCCGAACACGTGATGATGGCGGGAAAAGGAGCGGAAAAATTCGCCCAGGAACAAGGACTCGAGATCGTTGATCCATCATACTTCTTCGACTCGCTTCGATGGGAGCAGCTCCAACGCGTGAAAGGTAAAGACCTCGGAAGAGAAGCGAACAACATCGATCCTTACATCAAGGATAAAAAGTTCGGAACGGTTGGCGCAGTGGCACTCGACAAGAATGGCAATATCGCGGCAGGTACTTCAACAGGCGGCATGACGAACAAAAAATATGGACGGGTAGGTGACGCGCCTATCATTGGAGCCGGAACGTACGCCAACAACGCAACGTGCGGTGTATCCGCAACGGGTCACGGTGAATATTTTATCAGACTTTCAGTGTCGAGAGATATCGCTTCATTGATGGAGTACAAAGGAATGTCACTCGAAGAAGCAGCGAATGAAGTGATCAACACCAAACTCGCGAAACTCGGTGGCGATGGTGGCATCGTTGCCCTCGACCGCCAGGGAAATATCTCCATGACGTTTAACAGCGAAGGCATGTATCGCGGCTACATCAAAAAGAAAGGCGAAGGAAAGACGTTCATTTATAAGGATGATAAGTAATAGCTGACAAATTAAATAAAGAGCACTTGATCCTGCGCCATCCCGCTCCAGCGGGATGAGCGAAGGACCCCATAAAGTTCTGGTGAATCTGCTGAACCGCTTACCCGCCAACCGCACGTTTCGAACACGTAGTCGTTTTAATCGCATGAATAGCCGCTTTCTGCTTTTCGCCTTCTGCTTTCAGCTCCCGCCTGTTATATTTGAAGCTTTTTCTCCACCATGGAATTTACGCAAGGCGCTTATCGCATTCAGGGCATCGACCTTATCGAGCTTACAAAGCAGTTCGGCACTCCGTTGTACGTGTATGACGCAGAGAAGATCGTACATCAGCTCAAGACATTAAAGACTGCTTTCGCAGACTCAAACGTCAAGATCAAGTATGCCGCGAAAGCGCTCACGAACCTTTCCATCCTGAAACTTTTGAAGAAGTTTGGCTCGGATGTAGATGTCGTGTCAATCCAGGAAGCACAACTAGCCCTGCGTGCTGGTTTTGAACCCTCGCAGATCATGTATACGCCAAGTGGCGTTGAATTTGAAGAGATCGTACAGGCAGTTGATCTCGGGCTGACGATCAACCTGGACAACCTTTCCGTTCTTCGGAAGTTTGGAGAAAAGTATGGAAGCACCTACCCTTGCTCTATTCGATTGAACCCGCACATCATGGCTGGAGGAAACTATAAAATTTCCACCGGTCACAGCAATTCAAAATTTGGAATCTCGATTTATCAGCTTCCTGAAATTCGCGAGGTGGTGACGGCACACTCCATGAAGATCAATGGGCTTCATATCCACACGGGTTCAGATATTACTGAAAGCGATGTTTTTCTCAAGATGGCTGATATTCTATTCAGCGTTGCGCGTGACTTCAATGATTTGCGATTTATTGATTTCGGTAGCGGTTTTAAAGTGTCGTACAAAGAGGGAGATGTTGTTACTAACGTTTACGACCTCGGCTTGAAGATGACAAAAGCATTCAACGACTTCTGTCAGAGCTACGGCCGCAAACTCGAGCTGCACTTTGAGCCCGGCAAATTCATCGTTAGCGAGGCGGGTGTATTACTGGTGAGAACTAATGTTGTAAAGAGTACGCCTGATTTGACTTTTGTAGGTGTCAACTCCGGCTTGAATCACCTGATTCGTCCAATGATGTACGATGCCTATCACGACATCATCAACATCTCAAATCCGAAAGCAGAACAAAAGACGTACACTGTTGTAGGATACATTTGTGAGACCGACACGCTTGGCGCAGACCGCAAACTTAGCGAAGTGCGAGAAGGTGATATTCTGCTGTTTAAAAACGCAGGAGCTTATGGATTCTCCATGGCTTCGAACTACAACTCGCGACTGAGACCAGCTGAAGTGATGATTTACAACGGGAAGGCTATGCTCATTCGCGAGCGTGAAACGTTTGACGACTTGCTCAAAAATCAGGTTGAAATTGAATTGTAAACCTTATGGGCGAATAATCTGTTCTTTGCCCATCTGATCGGCCGTTAACTTACCATTAACACTTACCGATCAACTTATTTGAAGTGGATTTCGTTTTTTTGAGGACTTTAAACCCTATGATACATAATTCTCTTAGGT
>DASWTM010000237.1:0-2495 GCA_036402115.1 Chryseosolibacter sp. | reverse complement strand
CCGGTGAGCCGGGTTGCCAGGTTGCGAGGCGTCCCTCAGTTGATGAAATAAATAGGAGGAAGCTGTTCCTGAGCAAGCTGACTTGTCAGCGCTAGCGAAGGACCCCTATGAAGTCTTGATGCTTGTGCAAATGCCGGTCGTCACTTTATGATGTAAAGCATTTTGGGCAATGCCGCCCCGCACACATCCGCTGCTGCGGCCCGCGCTATCCGCTGCAAGTCCTCGCCCTTACGCGCAGCAATCATGCCGAGCCTGCAAATTCATCGTATGTGCCCCTTCAACAGCTCGCCCAAGCCAGCTGTGGGCTTTACGCTCCTATCGCTATTGCTGCCATCGCTGATTCTTTCGTCTTTGAAGACATGGAGTTTTCGCAGGCTTGAGAAACGGGGGCGGTTTTAGAACAAGTACACGTTCCCGCGTTGTCTCTCTCGCAATCTGATTATCAAGAATTTTGGGATTTTGTCAACGTACTGTGACCCCCCGCCAACACTTTCTGTTTTCGCCATCCTCTATCTTCGAGTCATGAATGAAACCTTCCGCATCTACGCCCTCTGGACTTTTGGATTAAGTGGTTTATATGCACTCATCTATATAGCGTTCACCTTAGAACGACACCGCTCGATTTTTTTAATCATACTCGGCTTGATAGCGTTAGCACTAATTTCATTTTGGTTTAGAGATCGAGGTGTCAAGCAGGGATGGGATCGCCTTGACGATGGCTTGATTATCGCAATCATTCTCGTATTGATAACTGTTATACTGATGGTAATTGCCACCTTCCATGCTTGTAGTGCCCTCAACACCTTACCGCTAAAATCCGATCGAACTACGAGTAATATGCTCACATATTTTCTTCGAATCAGTCCCGTAGCCCTCACAGCTATTAATGTTTTCAACCTCCTTCTCTTTCTTGCAAAAGAATAGCGCGGCTGCTTCAAGAATGCACGCAACCGCCTGACATCGTGGCGAATAAAGTTTTTATTATGGCAAGTCCAACGTTTGGCCCGCTGTTTGGTGTCTATGTAAGCGTAAACACATAAATAGTATGAAACGCAATTGGATTTTGATGCTTGTGTTGTTGTTGCCTGCGATGGCCTTCGCCCAAGAAAATTTTAAAGAACCCTTTATTGAAGTAACAGGCTCTGCCCAACAGGAGATTGAGCCAAATGAAATATATACGATTATCCGTTTGAGAGAATTTGAAGAAAATAAGCAGAAGGTCTCCCTTGAGAAACTTGATGCTGATTTCATGAAAGCTCTTCAAAGCGCTGGCATCGACAAAAAGCGCCTCGAACTGGCAGATGCAGGTTCCCGCCTTGACAAATTCGGAAAAAAAGACAAAGATGCTTTCCGCGAAAAAGCTTACCAACTCAAACTGACAAGTGCAACTGAGCTTGAAAAATTCCTTGAAAAGATCGAGCCCGTAAAAGTTGCCCAGGTTGCGATTACAAGACTCCACCATTCCGACTTCGAAAAGATCAAAATTGAATTGAAGACCAAAGCACTTCAGGCTGCACGCACAAAAGCAGAAACGCTCGTCAAATCGATCGGCTCGGAACTCGGCAAGCCCCTCCTTATTCGCGACTGGGAAGTTGAACCTTACCAGCCCGTTATGATGGAAATGAAAACCGCTAACGTACGAATGCAAGCCGATGCTGAAGGGGGATTCGCTGCGGAAGAACCAATTGGTTTTAGAAAAATTAAGTTGCAGTCGCAGATCACTGCTCAATTCGAGATTAAATAACTTTTTACCGCAGAGCCGCGAAGGCGCAAAGAAACCCAAAGGGATTTTTTGACATATTCTGATAGAGCATCAAGATATGTCAAGATGCGCGTGGTTAAAATTATTAGATAATGATACGCTTTGAAACGTCTAGCTCATTATCAGAACATCAGTTAACCAAAATTTCCTTTGCGTTTCTTTGCGCCTCAGCGGCTTTGCGGTAAAGTGTATTTAAATCTTCTTTCTACGCGACTTTGAGTCGGAAGAAATTAGATCATCATCACTGCTTGTCAAGTTATCAACATCGACTTCGGTTTTCCTCACCGTATCGCGAACGGTTTCTTCACGTTCACGAACGTCTTTGCGCAGGTTGACTTCTTCAACAACACGCGCCTCTTTGTTTACGATCGGTACTTCAGAGCGTTCTCTTACTTCGATCTCTCCTTCCCGGAAAGTATTGAAATCTGATTCAGTGGCTGGACGATTTGTTGGTGTCCGGTCAACAGTCACATGTTCTTCACGTAAACGCAGGCTGCGCTCAACTGGACGTTCCACAATTCGGCTACGCAGGCGAACGCCACCGCTTTCAACTTCGCGTTTGCCCACCTGCAGATCCTCTTCGATCACAGGAATGGAACGATTGTCAATGTCATCGGTTATGCTTGAACGTGAGATTGTATCATCAGTGAGGTTATCCTCAAATGAGTCTGCACTTGCCATCGGGGTGCCCGGAGAAACACTTGCACCAAAAGTAGGCTCGCTGTCGGACGAA
>DASWTM010000236.1:0-29212 GCA_036402115.1 Chryseosolibacter sp. | reverse complement strand
GTTAAAAGGCGATTTAGTGAGCAGTGAGATCGTTCCAAAAGGCTTGCTGTTCGTGACAACGAAAGAGGTGAACATCCTCGACACCAATACTGGCAAATTGCTTTGGGAGAATTCCATTGAAGCAGGAGTTCCGTTCAACAGTGACAAGCCAAGACCATTCCCAACCGGTAGCCAGGGCGATAAATTGTATGTCTTCTCACCGAAAGAGAATGGATTGTTTGAAATCGATAAGGTGAACGCAACGTCAAAGAAGATCAACACTGCTAAAGTTGAGTTTGAGGGCAAGGAAGTTCCGAAGTTCATCGATGTGAATACAGATGGCTTGCTACTTTATTCAGACCAAAATATTATGAAAGTTGGTTTCGATGGAAACCAAAAATATTTCAAATACTATCCGGCACCACGTCAGCCGGCTCTGATGCGTGCGCTGCTGATGGCGCAGGCGGTTCGTGCCGCCTATATTGGTGCGGCTGCGTCAGCGTACTCTGCGGCTTTTGCAGACGCTGCGGCAAAGACTAATGATGCAACCGGAAAAGCAGTAGGGCAGGAGTTGTCACGTGGTTTTGGTGAACTTGGTCAGGCTGGGTTTGCATATTCGAGCCGCGCGCTGAAAGAATTCAACGCGCGTTATAAAGCTTCTCAAAACACGCCTACATTCGTGATGATGATGACCACACAGGAGAAAAAAGGAAATCAGCTTGTGCAGGTAAACAAACAAACCGGTGAGATCATGAGCGCGGTTGATATTAAGAACGACCGCGAGCCTGAATATGACGTGGACCAGATTTACAACTACGTGTATTACAGACCAGGGCCTATGGAAATTGTATGTTATAAGCTGTGACAATCGCCCCGTAATTCGCTCAAGGGAATAAAGGCGGCAGTAAATTCTTAATCTGTTGTAGCAATCTTGAAAACAAAGCAGTGACTCACTTTCTCCGATTAGGGGCTAGGGAGTCTTGCTTCTCTCGTATTCTTCATCCACGAGAAGATCAAATCCGTTTGAAGCTTTTACCGCGAGATAGTCGCATCGCTCGTTCTCCGGATGACCGTTGTGCCCGCGGATCCAGACAAATTTAGGTTTGAATTTTTCGTGCAGTGGAATGTAGCGCATCCACAAGTCAGGGTTGGCTTTCTTTTTGAAGTTTTGTTTTTCCCAGTTCCATATCCACCCTTTCTCGACTGCGTTCACTACATACTCCGAGTCTGAGTAAATCGTTACGGGAATTCCTTCTTTCTTGATCGCTTCAAGTCCTGCGATCACCGCCAGCAATTCCATGCGATTGTTTGTTGTGAGTCGATAACCTTGCGACAGCTCTTTTACGTGGTCGTTGTACTTCATGATCGTACCATAGCCACCGGGGCCTGGATTTCCTTTCGCTGCTCCGTCCGTATAAATGCGAATCATCCTGGGAATACGTTAGACTTGAAAATTTTTACAGCAATAGCGAGCAGGATCACACCGAAAACTCTACGCAATACCGCGAAGCCAGATTCCCCGATCACGCGCTCCAGCCAGGCGCTCGAACGCAACACGATGTAAACGATGATAAGGTTCAGCACAACACCAATCAGAATATTGAGCTCTTGGTAAACGGCACGCAGCGAAAGAATTGTCGTGAGTGTCCCCGCACCAGCGATCAACGGGAAGGCTAGTGGAACAATTGATCCTGAACCTTTTGCGTGAGGATCATCTTTAATGAGCGTGATCCCAAGAATCATTTCCATTGCTACGATAAAGATTACGATGGCACCAGCCACAGCAAAAGACGCTACATCTAAACCAAACAATTGTAATATTGACTGACCGAGATACAAAAAAGCGATCATCAAGACGGCTGAAATGATGGTTGCCTTCTCTGCTTCAATCCTTCCTTCACGTTTCCGAATCAGAATAATAAAAGGAATTGATCCGAGAATATCGATTACGGAAAATAAGATCAGCGTTACCGAAAAGATCTCTTTAAAGTCTACCATTTATTTGAAGTGGTTAGGATTCCGTTGCAAAAGTAGGATAAAAATCGTTGTGGAATGCATTTCAGCGCAAAGGCGCAGAGGCGCAGAGAAACGCGGAGAAATTTCGTTCTGTGTGTGCCGTCTATTCGATGTGTGCGATCAAAAGTTGATGCACCTGTCTGACGTAGCTTACTACCATCGCATCTTAGGCCGCCTAAGTCACCTAGAAAACTGCTCCCTTCTCCTTCAGGAGAAGGGCCGGGGATGAGGTGATTGCAGGAGGTGAAGGTTAGTTCGAGTCTCAACCGCCTGTTCGAGCCTACAAGGTTCTCTCCAGTCTCTTGTTTCTACGCCAAAACAAAAAATGCCGGACGTCATCCGGCATTTAGTCTGCTCAGTCCTAACCTAGACCTAAAGAAAACCTGCACTGCAGCGTGGCAGGCCCCACTTTGAAAGATTGCTCTTTCGAAAAAGTGAGCAAATGAAATTCTCTGGCGATGAAAATTAAACTGCAATAATGTTAGCGGAAGATATGCCGAGATGAATGGTAGCCAGTAACCATACCGTTGTAACGGATATGAAAAGTTCAATACGAGTCGAGAAAATTTTTCAGTTTCTCGATTTCTTTTTTCTTGAGCGCAGGAAAATTGGCAATGCGGAATGTCGTTGATTTCAGATCGCCATATCCTTCCCCGAGGAGAAATCCTTTTTCCTTAGCTTCCGCTTTGAGTCTGATAATGACGGCTTCAGGCGCACTGATCGGTAAAACCGTGAATGAATGCGCTGCCTTGTTTCGTATAAGATGGTTCAGCGTGCTTTTGGCTTCAAAATATTTCACCCACTTGCGATAGCGCTTTGTTAATTTCTGCTCGATAAGGGCAATTGGCTTCGAATTTTCAAGCACCCGCATTAAAAGATAAATGTTCATCACGTTAGGCGTGAACGGAGTCTGCCACTTATCCATCATTTCATTGATGAACGCCAGGCTGTTGTAAAAATTCCGGTCATTGATCAGCTCGACTTTTTCCAAGGCTTTTGGTGAGCACACCATCACCGCGAGTCCGGCCGGCAGACCGAAGCATTTCTGGACCGATGCAAACCAGATGTCAGCCAGCTCAAAATTAAGAGCGATACCCGCCATGCTCGAAGTTGCGTCAACCGCGACAATGTGATCGGCATTATTCTCTTTCACATCGCGGATAAACTCTTCGGGAAGCTGCGTTCCATTCGATGTTTCATTGTGGGTGAGGCAAATTACCCCATCACTCGACCCAAACTTGTATTTATTTGCATTCGGCAACTCCTCGCGATCAAACGGAAATTGACGCGCACCTGACTTTATTCGGTTGGAATATTCATACCACTTTTGTCCAAACGCTCCATTATATATATGATAGCTTCGTTTTGACACGACTGATTGTGCGATGATTTCCCAGCATTCTGTCGCAGATCCCGTAAAGAAAATTTTATAATCCTTCGGAACATCAAGCTTCTCCTTGAGCAACGTTACTGTGCGCTCAACGATTCTCATGAACTCCGCGCTCCGGTGGTTGATGCTCAAGATTCCTTTTTTGTACGCATACTTGACGTAGTCAGGAATTTCTTCGTGGACTTTCGAAGGGCCAGGATAAAAACTAATCATACTTGTTTGCGCAGGTTGAGTAAATAGTGAAGCGCCATGTTATATCCGTCCATACCAAACCCGGTCAGCATTCCCACACACTTAGAAGTGATCAGACTTTTGTGCCTGAACTCCTCGCGGGCATATACATTTGAAATATGTACTTCCACTACAGGCGTTTTAATTCCCGCGACAGCATCATGAATGGCAACTGAAGTGTGGGTGTAAGCACCCGCATTGAGAATTATTCCATCATAGGAGAAGCCGACTTCGTGAAGTTTGTTCACAAGTTCGCCTTCCACATTGGATTGATAATAGTCAATGGCATGGCCCGGGAACTTGCCTCTCAATACGTCCAGGAAGTCTTCGAATGACTGATTTCCATAGATCGAAGTTTCCCGCTTGCCGAGCAGGTTGAGGTTGGGACCGTTGATGATCTGAATCTTCATCTTTATTTACTGGTACTAACGTTAACGTCTTGACTTCCAATTCAGAAAGATAGTGATATACGCCTAAATCGCCTACACGATCTTTAATCGGAATGCATGAGCCTAAACGTTGAAGGGCATCGGCAAGTTTGCTTTTGTAGCCCGGTACTTCGTACTTCGTGGTGATGTGGGAGATGCAGATCAAACATTTTCAGAATTACCTCCGGTTGGAACGGTCATTGTCGCCTAACTCCATCGAGGCCTACATCCGCGATGTTGAGAAGTTGAGGCAGTTTATGGAGATGAATCATCCGAAGATTTCTTGCACGAAAGTCACGATCAAACAACTGCAGAGTTTTATTGAATTCATCAATGAACTTGGGATGAGCGCGTACAGCCAGGCCAGGATTCTTTCAGGCGTTAAGGCGTTTTACAAGTATCTGCTTTTTGAAGAGCTGATTGATACAGATCCTACCGCATTGCTTGAAGGACCGAAGCTCGGCCGGAAATTACCGGACACGCTAAGCTATCCGGAGATTGAAAAATTGCTCGAGGCGATTGATCTGGCAACCCCTGAAGGAGCTCGGAATAGGGCGATGCTGGAGATGCTCTACAGCTCGGGGCTGCGGGTTTCGGAACTTGTTAATATTAAGCTTAACAATCTTCATTTTGACGTTGGATTTCTGCGCATCGTTGGAAAGGGAAATAAAGAACGGCTGGTGCCAATAGGTAAAGATGCAATGAAATTTGTTTCAATCTACATTGATAGTATCCGGGGAGTTCCGCCCCACAAACCAGCACAGAAAGGAAACGAAGCGTTTGTATTCTT
Organism: Chryseosolibacter sp.; assembly: GCA_036402115.1. GTDB lineage: Bacteria > Bacteroidota > Bacteroidia > Cytophagales > Cyclobacteriaceae > Chryseosolibacter. Next base: position 24,378 of record DASWTM010000236.1, on the reverse strand, counting down.
GAATCGTAACGGGAGGAAGCTCACACGGGTGATGGTTTTCACCATAATTAAAAATCTGGCGAAAGCCATTGGATTGAAAAAGACCATAAGCCCTCACACGTTCCGCCACTCATTTGCAACGCATTTGATTGAAGGCGGAGCCGACCTACGGGCAGTGCAGGAGATGCTCGGTCATGAATCAATTACGACCACAGAAATTTATACACATCTCGATCGCGATTACCTGAGGCAGGTGATTATGGATTTTCATCCGAGAAGTTCATCCGTTGATTAGTTGATCCCTTTATACGTTGTGCGATCAAATCGGATCGTCTGAACTTCAGCTTACTCCTGTGTTAACAAAAGAGCACCTGATCGCCTGTAAAGCTCGGTAGGTGCAGGAACGAATCAACGAATTAACCGATCAACGCTTCCCAAAAAAAAAGGCAACCTTTCAGCTGCCTCTCCTATAATAGATGTCCATTAACTAGAATCGGAACGTCAAACCAATTGAGAGGGGTGCAAGACCGTAACCCAACTCGCCATAGCCCGCAACTTTTGGTGCAAAGAAATAGCGCGCACCAGCATGAATACCAGTACTAACGCCACCATCATACACATCAACATAGCCAGCGGTGTTTGGTCCACTGAAGCTGGACGTCCTGAAGCCTAAAAATACACCACCATAGATGTCAAGTTTCTCATTCGTAATTCCGAAAAGTTCACTGAAGTGATAAGAACCTCTTGCCCCGATATCGATGAACGTGTAACGATAATCGTTTGCAAAGTAACCGTAATTCCAGGTAGTGTATCCCAGGTAAGGACCAACCGAAATCTTGTCTGTTACTAACCATTCGCCTGAAACTAATAAAGGAACACCACCGGCATAATAATAGCCTAAGCCGATACCTGCGTTCAATAAGAAGTCACCTTTGTCATATTGCGCCTGCGACTGGATCGTGAGAATTGTTGAAAACGCAACCAGTAGTAATAATTTTTTCATGTTGAACTTAAGTTTAATTATCAGTGCGAACTTATAAAAAATACCAATTCGCGCTCTTGAATACGTTCGAAAACTTTATTTGAATTTGAAGTCGGTTATCTTTGCGCCTATGTACAAGCAAATTATTCGCCCAATTCTCTTTTTAGTCGATGCAGAGAAAATTCATCACTTTGTTTTTCGCTGCCTGAAGACGGTGGGATGGCTGCCTGGCGCTAAAAACGCAATGCACAGAGCGTTTGATTATCACACAAGTAAACTGTCGAAAAATTTGCTGGGTCTTCATTTCAAAAACCCGGTTGGGCTTGCGGCTGGTTTTGATAAGGATGCAAGGCTGATCGATGAACTGGGATCGCTGGGATTCGGATTTATTGAGATCGGTACGCTAACGCCAAAACCTCAGCCTGGCAACGACAAGCCGAGACTATTTCGCCTTCCCAAAGACAAGGCACTGATCAACCGCATGGGATTTAACAATGAAGGTGTTTTAGCCGCTGTTGCACGACTGAAAAAACGAAAGTCGCGTGTTATTGTCGGAGGAAATATTGGAAAAAATAAAGTCACTCCTAATGAGAAAGCGTTCGATGATTATGGAATTTGCTTTGAAGCGCTATATGACCATGTAGATTATTTTGTTGTGAATGTGAGTTCTCCCAATACCCCGGGTCTTCGCGAACTTCAGGAGAAGGAACCGCTAAAACAACTCCTCGGCTATGTGAAAGGACTGAGCAATGCAAAGCCGAAGCCCAAACCCATATTGCTAAAGATTGCTCCTGACCTTACTCCAGAACAGCTGAAAGACATCGTAGAAATACTTCAGGTGACGAAGACAGACGGGGTCATTGCCACCAATACAACGATATCGCGTGAAGGCCTTGCTACTGCAAAAGAAGAAATCGAAAAAATTGCCAATGGCGGTTTGAGCGGTGCACCGCTCACTAAGAAGTCTACCGAAGTAATTCATTATTTGCGCACCGCATTAGGCCCGTCCTATCCGATCATCGGTGTTGGCGGAATCATGACTGCCGAAGATGCCCTTGAGAAGATAGAAGCGGGAGCCGATCTCATCCAGCTGTACACAGGATTCATCTATGAAGGACCTTCATTGATCAAGAACATCAACAAAAAGCTTGCGTCAGGAAATTAGTTTCCGCCCCTGCTGAAATACAACGTTGCTGTAACCTTGCCGTCAAATTCTTGACCAGTATCCGGGTGCGTATAGCTCCCTTCCTTCTCCATTTCAAGTTGAAGTGTGGTGTTGGTAAGTTCGTTTATCTGATAGGTCCCTGACAGTTCGATCAGCTCAAAAGTGTAGTCGATTTCGATGGTAAGCTTGTCTCCAGCCTGACTATACGTTCCCTCGCGTTTTACTCCTTTGTTGTCGGTGAGTATTACAACGCCTCCCGCTTTGAATTCAAGCAAAACGGGAAATTCTTCCTCGCTCAACGTAAAAGCAGGAATGATCCCACTTGGATTTATTTTGAAATCTGCTTCACTGCCATTCCATTTACCAAGCACAGTCGCGTTAATAACTGGCTCCTCATCACGACAAGCGCTGATCAGCGAAACGAATAACAGCGCTATTCCCCACATGCAATTCCGAACCATAATGATTAAATTTAGAATGTAGCCGCCCTAAAAACATGCCAGTCGAACCGCCTGTTTGGCGATTTATCAAGGCATGAACCTTTCTGTGGACAGTCGAGTGCACGCTGTCGACTCGAGTCTGTCACTAAAACGGAGAAAAGAAAAACCCTGGCGACTATAAGACGTTCTTCAAAACTTTTAACCCCTAAGTCATGAAAAAGTTAAAGTACTTTCTGACGTTCCTGTTGGTCGTAATCACCGTCATCGGAATTATTTCATGGAAGCCTTATGAGAAACCATTACGGATTACGATCAAACGAACCTCTTTGCCGATAACGATGTGTGGCGCAACCCTCACCGACTGGACCGATACAACTTACCGGGAAACGAAGCTTTTGCAAGGGATGGGAAATCTGCGCTATAAGATTTCCACGACATCACCGAAGGCTCAGCAATTCTTCGAACAAGGATTGAAATTGGTATACGGATTCAATCATTGGGAAGCAATTCAATCCTTTCGCGAGGCCACTGTTCACGATCCGAACTGTGCCATGGCATATTGGGGACTTGCATTAGCTTACGGCCCAAACCTAAATGATGTCAATCCAGCTGATCGCGAAATACTAGCGTTCGAAGCGATTCAGAAAGCCGTTGCGCGGAAACAGAATGCAACAGAAGTTGAACGTGCACTCATTGATGCGATGGCAGTTCGTTATGACGGTAAATCCTATGCAGTACGCGATTCCCTCAACAAAGCTTATGCGGATGCGATGCTTTCTGTTACAAAGAAATTTCCTAATGATCCGGAGGCACTGACAATTTGTGCTGACGCCATCATGAATACAATGCCCTGGGATTATTGGTTAAAGGATGGATCACCAAAACCTGAAACACAACAAGCAAAGGAGATTCTTGAAAGCACGTTGAAAAAATTTCCTGAACATCCGGGAGCGCATCATTTATATATCCATCTCGTTGAAGCTTCACATCCGGAGCTCGCGTTGCCCAGCGCTAAGTTTCTGGAGGATGCCATGCCTGGAGCGGGACACCTTGTTCATATGCCTTCACACATTTACGTGAGAACAGGTCAATACGAACGCTCAACGATGCTCAACCAACGTGCATCGCTTGTTGACGAAGAATATCTGGCGAACTCGAGCAACCGTGGCATGTATCGTTGGGGGTACTATCCGCACAACGTAGACTTTGTGGTTTACAGCGCCTACATGGAAGGGCGCAGTGCTCTTGCTGTTCAAACTGCCATGAAGCTGGCTTACAAAGGAAGCCTCATCACAACGTCAAATCCAGCGTTTGCCCAATACTTTACAGTCGAGCCTCTGCATGCATTCGTGCGATTTGGGAAATGGCAGGACATCCTGTCGCTGCCTGACCCCGATGAGAACTACATCTACGCAAGCCTCATGACGCATTACGCGAAAGGTCTCGCGTCAGTTCGTGGCGGAAATTTGGCTCGGGCGGAAAAGCACCTTCACAAAGTTGACTCCCTGAGCAAGCTTGATACACTAAACCAATTTTATTTTTCATTCAATCCAGCTGCGAAGATTGTTCAGGTACCACTCCACCTGCTTCAAGGCGAGGTGCTTCTAAAGCAACAGAAAGTGAATGAAGGATTAACCGCATTACAAAAAGCCGTTGATGCGGAAGAAGAATTACGTTACAATGAACCACCCGACTGGAAAATTCCGGCAAGGCAATTCCTTGGCGCTGCGTTGTACGATGCAGGCAAGTTCGCGGAGGCAGAAAAAGTTTTTAATGATGATCTCAAAAAAAATCCATTGAACGGATGGTCATTGAAAGGCTTGGTCCTCACACAGCAAAAACTTGGAAAGAAGACCGAAGCAACTGCGAATGAGAAACTGCTGACGAAAGCATTTAAGAATTCCGATGTTAAAGTGAGCTCGGCCCGTTACTGAAGCAATTATCAAATCACAATAATCAAATTCCAAATGACGGATCACTATTAATAGCTCCGTTTGGAATTTGATTATTGATGATTAAGGTTTTTCTTTTTACTCCGAGATTCCTGCCTGATCTAAAATAAATGCGTACTCCTCGGCAGTTTCGCGATACACTTTGAACCTTCCTGTGGTTCCTCCGTGACCCGTCTCCATATTGGTGCGAAGGATCAACGTGTTGTTGTCTGTTTTCATCTCACGAAGTTTGGCAACCCACTTGGCTGGTTCCCAATATTGAACTTGAGAATCGTGCAGGCCTGTCGTTACCATCATATTTGGGTAGTCCTGTGCTTTGACCTGATCGTATGGCGAATATTCAAGCATGTACATATAGGATTCAAGAACGTCTGGATTTCCCCATTCGTCAAATTCACCGGTCGTCAATGGAATATCATCGTCAAGCATCGTGGTCACAACATCAACGAAGGGGACTTTTGCGAGCACGGCTTTGAAAAGGTCAGGTCGCATGTTTACAACCGCACCCATCAGAAGGCCGCCCGCACTTCCACCGGAAGCGAAAAGCTTTTCGGGCTTCGTATACCCTTCGTCAATCAGAAATTCTGCGCAATCAATGAAGTCGGTGAATGTATTTTTCTTTTTAAACATTTTTCCATCCTCATACCACTGTCTTCCCATTTCCTGGCCACCACGGATGTGCGCAATGGCATAGATGAATCCCCGATCGAGCAAACTCAAACGTGTAGAGGAAAAGAACGGGTCGGTACTTGACCCATAGGATCCATACCCGTAAAGCATTGTGTTGTTATTTCCGTCTTTCTTAATTCCTTTTTTGTAGACGATAGACATTGGAATTTTTGTTCCATCCTTTGCTGTAGCCCATAGGCGTTCCGTTACATAGTTTGAAGGGTCGTAGCCACCCACGACTTCCTGCTGCTTGAGCAGTGTTTTCTCCTTCGTCACCATGTTGTAGTCATAGGTTGAACTTGGTGTGGTAAGGGAAGCGTAGCCATAGCGGAGAAGCGGAGTTTCGAAATCCACGTTTGTTGCAGGATAAACCACATATGCAGGTTCTCCGAAATCGAGATAATGCTTTGTACCGCTTTTTTGATCGATAACACGCATGAGTGTATTCGCATTCGCCCGTTCGGTGACAACCATATGATCCTTGAACAATTCAATGCCAGACAACAGTGTATCTTTTCGGTGTGCGATTTTTTCCTTCCAGTTAGCCTTTGAAGTTTTGGACGCAGGTGTCTCCATCAAACGGAAGTTTATCGCGTCCAGGTTGGTTACGATATAAAACTTGTCGCCATAGTGATCGATTGAATATTCGAGCCCTTTTTCGCGTGGAGAAAATTCGGTGAACTTGCCTTCAGGCTTGCTCGCGTCCAGGATCTGGTAATGATTGGTCAGGGTGCTTCCAGACCAGATCACCAGGTACTTGTTCGATTTCGTTTTATAAATTCCGGTGTAGAACGTGTCGTCATTCTCCGTGAAGATCAAAGGATCTTTTTTCGGATCAGTGTTTACCTTATGGCGGTAAATTCTCTCGGACCGTAACGTCACAGAATCCTTCATCGTGTAGAAGTAGATGGAGTTATCATTGCTCCAGGCTACATACCCTTCCGTGTTTGGAACGGGTTGGTCAATAATCTTGCCGGTCGTCAGATCTTTTAAATAGATTGTATATCGTCTTCTAGAAACGGTATCCACACCATACGCAAGCAGGTTGTTATTTTCACTTACACTTAAACCTGTAACTTGAAAATAGTCGTGACCTTTTGCGAGTTCATTGACGTTGAGCATAATCTCTTCTTTCGCATCGAGCGAGCCTTTCTTGCGGCAGTAGATCGGATACTCTTGGCCTTCTTCAAAACGGTTGTAATACCAGTAGCCGTTCTTTTTATACGGCACCGACTCATCGGTTTGTTTGATGCGCCCTACAATTTCCTTGTAGAGCTTTTCCTGAAAGCCCTCCGTGTGTTTTAGTTTGGCCTTTAGATAGTCATTTTCGGCATTGAGGTAGTTGAGCACTTTTTGTGTCTGCTCATCCTTTTGTTCGGAATTCTTCTGGGCATCTGACAACTTCATCCAGTAGTAGTTGTCAGTTCGTTTGTTTCCGTGTGCGGCAAGTTCAAACGGAACTTTCTCCGCCTTTGGTGGCTCGACATCAACGATCGGAGCTTCTTTACGCTGTTGGCAAGAGATCAGTACGATCAGGCTCACCAACGTGAGCGAGAGTCTGATGAGGTTTTTCATGTGTATGGGATTTTTGAATTCAGGTTCAATAGTTTGGAAGATAGCAAAAAAGTTTTCACGCTGCTGCGCTAAAGGATGAGAGGTCGAAACTTAGTCTAGACAATTGTGCTGTGCATACGGACAGGTAGTTTGCATTTCGGTTCCGGTCTGAAGGCAACTATCCCATTTTCATAATGATGCATCCATGACTCCTAGTATTTCAAAAATCCTGTTCCTCTGCGGTTCGATCCTTATCCTTAGTCCATTTGATCTCTTGTCGAAATGGGTTGGCTCAAATATCCATCGCGATTTAAAGATTGAAACTTGTTAGGCTTACCGGCTTTGCTTTTTCAGGTTAAAATCGCTAGGATTCAATAGCAGAATCAATGTTTTTCTTAGTTTTGTAGATTAGAGAGAATGGCACAGAACACATACAAGTCAAACACGTTTAAGAAGCCTGAAAAGGAGAAGAAGGGAAAGTCGTCTAAATCAAAATTGAGCTTTGACTTTTTGAAGGATCCGCGCATCAGACTCGCGGGCGGATTCTTTCTTATGATCGCAGGCCTCTATCTATTTCTTGCCCTGTTCTCATACCTCTTCACTGGAAAAGCAGATCAGAGTGTCGTTCAGGCAATCTCGGATTCCTCGATTGTCGAGTCAGGCCGCGAAACTGAAAACTGGCTGGGGCTTTATGGAGCTATTGTTTCCCATTTCGTTATCTTCCGCTGGTTCGGTATTGCAGCGTTCTTCATTCCACCGCTGTTATTTGTCGTTGGATTCAAGGTTGTCTTCAATCGCGAACTGTTTCGCGTCTTTTCATTTACAGTTTTTTCGGTCTTCTCAGGATTGTGGCTGTGCCTGCTGCTCGGTTACATGACGCTGGTCAATGACGGTACCAGCGAATGGACGTTCCTTGGCGGAGGACTGGGATATCAGCTGGCCCTGTTAAGTGAAAGTATGTTTGGCTGGGGAACATTTCTCATTCTTATTCTCAGCCTGTTCATATTCATTATCTTCTACTTTAACATTACTTCGATTCCTGCCTTCCAGGCGAAAGATCCGAAGCCAATGGGAAGTGATGCGATTGTTCCGGAAGAAAAGGACAAAGACGAAGATCCACTGTTCACCGCATATACGGATGACAAAGACAACTGGCCTGAGCAGGTTAAGAAGGATGAGCCGTTGCCGGAGCCGATCCTTCTTGTCAAGCCGCAGGAAGAACCTACTCCGCTGAAGGACCTTAAACTTGAATTTGAGAAACCAGTAGCACCCGCGAAGCCGGAACCAAAAGCAGAGCCGGCATTTACCATTGAAGAGCCGGTTCTCGACACAGATAAATTGGCCGAGCAGCTTGTCGCTGAACAGGGTGTCTATGATCCTACGCTTGACCTCAGCAACTACCAGTTTCCTACGCTTGAGCTATTGAATGAATACGATGGCGGAAAAGCAGGCGTGTCGCAGGAAGAACTTAATCAAAATAAAGATAAGATCGTTGCCACACTTGTGAATTTCAAGATTGGCATTCAAAGCATCAAGGCGACTATAGGTCCAACGGTGACGCTGTACGAAATCGTGCCGGATGCTGGTATCAAGATCTCCAGGATCAAAAACCTCGAGGATGATATTGCACTGAGTTTGTCAGCATTAGGAATTCGTATCATCGCGCCAATCCCTGGAAAGGGAACGATTGGTATTGAAGTGCCGAATAAGAATCGCGAGATGGTCAGCGGACGTTCCATGTTTGCCAACCAGGCGTTCGGCAAGACGGATAAGGAGCTGCCCGTTGCGCTCGGAAAAACAATTTCAAACGAAGCAATGATCATTGACCTTGCGAAGATGCCTCACTTACTTGTGGCCGGTGCCACAGGTCAGGGGAAGTCAGTGGGTTTGAATGTGATCCTGACTTCGTTGATTTATAAGAAACATCCGTCTCAGCTCAAGTTTGTACTGGTCGACCCGAAGAAGGTAGAAATGTCGTTGTACAGCAAACTCGAAAGACATTTCCTTGCGAAGCTCCCCAACAGCGAAGAAGCGATCATCACCGATACGCGTAAAGTTGTTCATACGTTGAACTCGTTGTGCATCGAGATGGAAAATCGATATGAGATTCTGAAAGATGCAGGCGCCCGAAACCTGAAAGAATACAATACAAAGTTTGTCGCACGAAAACTGAATCCAAAAGAAGGTCATCGTTTCCTTCCCTACATTGTGCTTGTCATTGATGAGCTTGCCGACTTGATGATGACGGCAGGGAAAGAGGTGGAAACTCCTATTGCCCGTCTTGCACAGCTCGCCCGTGCGATTGGGATTCACCTTGTAGTTGCAACACAACGTCCATCCGTGAACGTAATTACCGGTGTCATCAAAGCAAACTTCCCGGCACGTCTGTCGTTCCGGGTAACTTCGAAAGTTGACTCCCGAACCATTCTCGATACCGGTGGTGCCGACCAGCTTGTTGGCCAGGGAGATATGCTGCTGTCATCCGGATCAGACATCATACGTTTACAATGTCCCTTTATTGATACACCTGAAATCGAACGTGTCTGTGAATTCATAGGGTCGCAACGCGGCTACGATTCTGCTTACATGCTTCCTGAATTTGAAGGCGATGATGAAGGTGGCGCAAGTGATGTGGACTTATCCGATCGCGATGCACTTTTTGAAGAAGCCGCTAAACTTATCGTAATGCACCAGCAGGGAAGCACCTCATTGATTCAACGAAAGTTAAAACTCGGATACAACAGGGCGGGGCGTCTCATAGATCAGCTTGAAGCAGCAGGAATTGTGGGTCCGTTTGAGGGCAGTAAAGCAAGAGAAGTCCTCATAAAAGATGAGATGAGTTTGGAACAATTATTGAATACGTTGCGCGAAAGACACTCTCAATAGTAATATTGTGCACCTAAAGATCTAGTAGAAATAATGAAAAAGCCGTTTTTAGCTCTCCTGTTGCTGTTTTTTGTAAAACTGACGTTCGCTCAATACGATGCCAAAGCATTGGAAACGCTGGATGCCATGAGCAAAAAATATAAAAGCATTCCCGCTTTCGAAGCAAACATCTCCTATACACTCACAAATGACGTTGAAAAAATCAATGAAGAGTTTAAAGGCAAGATCACGGTGAAAGGAGATAAATACCGTCTTGTGCTTCCTGAGCAAGAAGTAATTAACAACGGCACAACTATGTGGACTTACCTTCCAGAAGCGAAGGAAGTAAATATCGACAACTACGATCCGAACTCTGACGAGATCAACCCGTCAAAAATATACGACATCTACAAAAAGAACTTTAAGTATCTCTACCTCGCAGACAAAACTGAAGGTGGTGTGTTGTGTGAAGAGATCGACCTTGTTCCTGAAAAGAAGGATGCACAGTACTTCAAGATAAAGATGTTCATCAGCAAAAAAGATAAGAGCATCCAAAGCTGGACGATGTTCGACAAGAGCGGAAATCGTTACAAATACACCATCTCGAAATTCAACCCGAATTCGGCTGTCGCTGACGCGTTCTTCACCTTTGATCCAAAGAAATATCCTGGTGTTGAAGTGATCGATTTGAGATAGGCAAGGCCGTTGACGCTTAGCTATTGGCATTCAGCGATACACATAACACAGAAGCTATTTGTTCCGGACAGATAGCTTTTTTTATGATTTGATAAGTCGCTTGAAGATTTGGTGATTGGAATTAACCCCAGGCCCAATAGCTAAAACCCACCAGCTTTCCTATTTTTGCCGCATGACTGCCTCCCAACTCTTCGCTGAAATTCAAAAGAAGCAATCTTATCTCTGTGTCGGTCTCGATACTGATCTCGAGAAGATTCCAACGCATTTGCGTTCTGAAAAGGATCCGATCTTTCAATTTAACAAAGAGATTATTGACGCCACGCACAAATACGCAGTCGCTTATAAACCGAACGTTGCATTTTATGAAGCACTAGGGCCCAGAGGTTGGGAAAGTTTGCAAAAGACGCTCGAGTATATCCCGAGAGATATTTTTACCATCGCGGATGCAAAGCGTGGCGACATCGGAAATACATCAAGCCTCTATGCCCGTGCATTCTTCAAGCAAATGAATTTTGATTCGGTGACGGTTGCTCCGTACATGGGTGAGGATTCGGTAAAACCATTTTTGGGGTTTAAGGATAAGTGGGTCATTCTGCTGGCACACACATCCAATGCGGGTGCGTTGGATTTTCAACTCATCGAATCAAAGACAACAGGACGAAGATTGTATGAGGAGGTTATTCTCAAATCAAAAGCCTGGGGAACACGGGATCAACTCATGTATGTAGTAGGTGCTACACAAACAGAGAGGATTGAAAGTATCCGGAAGCTAATTCCTGAATATTTCTTTCTAGTTCCCGGCATTGGCGCACAAGGTGGCGACCTTGAACAAGTATCAAAGTACGGCATGAACAAGCAGTGCGGCCTTCTCGTGAACTCAGCGCGAGCAATAATCTATGCCTCCTCCAACAAAGACTTCGCATCCGTTGCAGGTAAAGAAGCACAGAAAGTCCAACAAGAGATGTCGAAATACCTTCAGATGTACTCCAAGTAGTCAGGTCTGGTAAGTACCATCAGTCATTTCCCATCACCTTTTATAGCCTATTCCGCATTGACAAAATACCGCCACCACAGAGTTACAGAGAATGCACAGAGAAACCACAGAGGAAATCAGTCTGTCTGAACGTGTGCAATTTCGAGATCAACGGCCATCAAACTCATCATGCGCTGGGGGACACAGGCTTGACGAGTGTCTAGCACCATCTGCCATTACCCATTACCCATTACCCATTACCCATTACCCATCTTCCATCGCCTGCCACCACTTCTTCTTGCATGACTGGTGACTAAAATACCGCCACCACAGAGTTACAGAGAATGCACAGAGAAACCACGGAGGAACTCAGTCTGTCTGAACGTGTGCAATTCGAGATCAACGTCAATCAAGCTCATTCATGCGCTGGAGGACACAGGCTTGACTTGCGTCAAGCACCATCAGCCATTACCCATTACCCATTACCCATCACCCATCACCTCTTTCTCCCGATGACCAGTGACTAATGACTAGACTAATGACTAATGACCAATTTTCCGTACTTTCGTTTCCCGCCAAGGATGCTTTGACTCATAACCAAAATTTATGAACGAAGCATTTCTTCATTACATCTGGCAGTACCAGTATTTTGACAAAGTTGATTTATGTACAACCGCTGGCGATCCCATCTCGATTATTCAGCCCGGATTCAGAAACACGAATGCTGGTCCAGATTTCTTAAATGCGAAAATTAAAGTCGGTGACGTAGTCTGGATTGGTCATGTTGAGATTCATATTAATTCATCGGAGTGGATTGATCATAAGCATCATGTTGATCCTTCCTATGAGAATGTGATTCTGCATGTGGTGTGGAAAGAAAATCAATCGATAAGGCAAAAGGATAACTCCGCACTACCGACAGCGGAGTTGAAAGGACGCGTTTCTGACGATCTGATCCTGCGCTATCGAAAGCTTATCAATCAGCCTGAGGCGATTCCTTGCTCACACCACCTCGCAGGCGTACGCGACATTGTAAAATATGGGATGATTGAAAAAGCATTGATTGAACGACTGGAGAACAAAGCGGAAGTCGTACATGAATTGCTAAAGAAAACCGCGAACGATTGGGAACAAACTACATTCACTTTGCTCTGCAAGAATTTCGGTTTCAAGATCAACACACCGGCTTTTGAGCGACTTGCGGAAGTGGTGCCGCATAAACTGCTACTGAAACATCAACAGTTAATGCAAGTTGAGGCGCTGCTGTTTGGTCAGGCAGGATTCCTCGATGAAACAAAGCGGGATACGTACTATTTACTCCTAAAACGTGAATATGATCTGCTTGGAAAAAAATATGGGCTTGACCAGCGGAGAATGAACAAATCACAATGGAAGTTTTTGCGTTTGCGACCCGCTAACTTTCCCACGCTACGCATTGCTCAACTTGCAGCGCTTGTTGTTGCCCAAAAAAATATGTTTTCAAAGATTGTAGATGCGACAAGTTATAAAGACCTTTTGGAAATGTTTTCGGTATCACAATCAGACTACTGGCAGACCCATTACCGTTTCGATTATCAATCGGACGAACGTATTGCCGGGCTTGGGGACGCCAGCATTAATAATTTGCTCATCAATACCGCTATCCCATTGATGGTTGCGTATGGAAAAGTGAAAGATGACCAGATGTATGTGGATAAAGCGGTTGCTTTATTACAGCAAATCCCAACCGAAGAGAACGCAATTACAAAACGTTGGAAGAGTCAGCAGATGGTTGCATCTTCGGCTGCCGATTCTCAGGGCTTCATCGAGTTGTTCAACAATTATTGTGTAAAAAGGCGATGTCTTGACTGCAACATTGGGTTTTCAATACTCCTCTCAGGTAAAACATGATTATCGCACTAAGCACTGTCTTTGTCATCGCTTTCAGCTGGACATTGTTCCATATCGGCCGCTCAGAAACCGATCTCAGGAAATTGTTTTTTGCAGCACTTGCTATGAAGATCCTTGCAGGGATTTCACTCGGTATGCTTTATACGTATCACTACAGAACCGGAGATACCCTGCTTTTTTTTGATAACGCATTAAGACTCGTATCACTGGCGCAGATCGATTTTGCATCGTATACACATTATATTTTCTCATCTGAATTCCTTGCGCAAAGTGTAGAAATCGAATTTTTTGACTCGCGGGCAATCTTGATGGTTAAGATTGTCAGCATTTTTGGTTTGTTCAGCTTTGCAAACTATTGGGTCATTTCAGTTTACATGTCAGCGTTAAGTTTTTTGGGCGCGTGGTTTCTTGTACGCCAGATTATGAATGCATTTCCAAAAGCAACAGCTCCAGCCATCGTGGCTTTCTTGTTCTTTCCATCAGTGGTGTTCTGGACATCAGGTGTAATCAAGGAGACACTTGCGATGGCTGGTTTATACTTCTTGTGTGGTGTATTAGTTCGGATTTGGGTCAGTGCAAAGCTGAACATCGTTCATATTTTTCTTGCGATGCTTTCTTGCTATATATTGTGGAGCCTCAAGTATTACTTTGCAGGGATATTTTTTGCAATTGCTGCCGCGACCGTATTTTATCGCTTCACGCTCTATCCACGATTTGTTGACAGAAAGCGTGCATGGGGTCATCTACAGTGGATGGGTGTTTTCCTTATATTGATTTTAGTGGTGACACTCCTTCATCCGAATTTTTACTTGAACAGGATGTTGGAAGTATTGGTAGCAAATTATGAAGCGTTTATTGCCTTCTCTGAACCGGGCGCTGCAATGCGGTTTCATAACCTTGAACCAACACTGCGAAGTTTGGTGCTGAACGCTCCTGCGGCCCTGTTGGGAGGATTGTTTAGGCCGCTGTTCTTCGATGCACGTAATCTGCTAGCCGTTTTTTTAAGCATCGAGAATGCTGCCCTGCTTACACTCTTGATCATCAGCCTTCGATACGCATCGAAATTATTTACGACAAACGTTAGCATTCTTTTATGTGCTATTGTTGTGTATGTAATATTGTTGGCCATTTTCATAACGCTTTCTACACCGAATTTTGGTACACTTGCACGATATCGCGTGGGATATCTTCCGTTCTTCGTATTTTTGATTTCGCTTTCTCCACCCATCGTAGCTCGTTTGCAGAAGATTATTCAAATTCCTGCGAAAGGAAACTAAGTTGCCGGTGCAGGCGAGATCAATCGTGAAAAGACTTTAAACTAAAATGGATAATCCGGTTCTAATACTTGGCGCTAACTTTCTTGGCCGTGCTGCGAAAGAAATTTTTGAAGGCAACAACAACGTTGTTTACGGCTTCCTCGATGACACAAAATCGCTTCACAACACGGAGATCGATGATGTACAGGTGCTCGGTAGTACCGATGACGATGGCTTTTTGAAACTGATCGGAAAAAAATGTGAAGCTTTTGTTGCTGTTGATGACAACAAACTGCGCAAGAGTCTGGTGAAGATGATTCAGGAAGTCAGACATGTGCAACCGGTCAACGCAATTCACAACAACGCAGTCATCGCCAAAAATGCCTCGCTTAATCATGGCAACTTTGTTGATGCTGGCGTGATCATCGGTGCGGGTGCAGCGGTAGCGAGCCATTGCATTATTAATGCGCGGGTGGTAATCGGGGCAGAAGTTAAGGTAGAGGATTTTGTGCAGATAGGAGCGGGCAGTGTGATAAATCCTGGCGTTGTCGTTGAGGAGGAAGCGTTTATCGGTTCAGGTGTTACCGTTGTATCAGGAATTACAATAGGCAAAGGTGCTCGAATAGGAGCCGGTTCGGTTGTTATCGCACCCGTTAAGGCAGGAGAGACTGTATTCGGTAATCCCGCACAAAAAGTAAAAGCATAATCCCACGATGCCCAAAATCTCGGAAACCGATTTGATCCTGAATGAGGACGGGAGTGTTTACCACTTGAGTTTACTTCCCAAACAAATTTCAGATACCATCATTACCGTTGGAGATCCCAACCGCGTCAATCGCGTAAGCGAATTCTTTGACGATATCGAATTTGAAATGAATAAGCGTGAATTCATCACGCATGTTGGGACCTACAATGGCAAGCGGATAACCGTGATGAGCACCGGGATTGGCACAGACAATATTGAAATCTTCATGACCGAACTCGATGCTCTGGTTAACATCGATCTGAAGACACGCGAACCCAAAAGCAGGAAGAAAAAATTAAAGATTATTCGTATCGGAACATCAGGTGCGTTGCAGGAAGATATTGCGGTTGGCTCACACCTACTAACTGATTATGCGGTTGGCTTCGACAACCTCATGGCTTTTTACGACCTTAAGCAAGATGAATTCGAGCAACAGATTGCAGAAGATATTCAACTCAAGGCGAAGATTCCATTCAGACCTTATGTAGTGCGTGGGTCAGATCAACTGAGAAAGCAAGTTGGTGGATCCGATATGATCGTAGGAAACACAGTTACCACTCCGGGATTTTATGCGCCACAGGGAAGAGAAGTTCGCGTAGGAACCCGTTATCCGAAGCTTCTAGAAGACCTTAATTACTACCACAATAAATCAAGTGATTTTTGGCTGACAAACTTCGAAATGGAAACCGCGGGATATTACGCCATGGGGCGTTTGCTTGGCCATGAGGTTCTTAGCGCAAACGCAATCATCGCAAACCGCATAAAAAACAAGTTTTCCAAGGATCCAAACAAAGTTGTTGACTCCCTGATAAAGAAAGTACTGGACAGGATCTAAAAAAGCGGGCATTGGCATGCCTTACTGATGTCCAATGCCTGATCCTAATGCCCAGTTTCCTCCCCAACCCGAAAACTAACCGTTGACGGCACTATCCATCCGGATAATTTGTTTACCAGCAGTAAAGGGTTCAGAATTATAAAATCCGGAAAGAATTCGGTGGGCAATCTGCTCAATTACCAATTCTTCATCGGTTTTACCTTCCTTTCCTAACCAGTATACCCGGTTGCGATGTTTTTTCATTTCTTCAACATACGACCGGGCACGGTCATACTGTTCATTAGTAAAGGTAATCGTGAAGCAGGTTTTTACTCTTTGTGTACTCATAGCGGTTTAAAATTTGCAATGATTATGCCAGTTGAAATCCTACTTTAATTACGCGAAACCCTAAATAATGGCAAACACTTTGACCGGGATCGGGCAAAAGTGTTCGTAGTCGAAACAGTTAATTTAATACTTTAGTAACAATGAGAAATATCAGGATCTTTCGCTTGTCCAATGGGATACGGGTAGTGCACCAACAGCTGGCTACAACCAAGATCGTCCATTGCGGAATCATCCTCGATGTGGGTAGCAGAGATGAAAATACCGAGAATCAGGGGATAGCGCATTTCTGGGAACACATGGCTTTCAAGGGCACACGCAGAAGAAGGTCATACAACATTATCAATAGTCTTGACTCAGTCGGTGGCGAGTTGAATGCTTACACAGACAAGGAGAAAGTTGTTTTCTACGGATCAGTGCGCGATCAGTATTTCGAAAAAGCGGTGGACATACTCAGCGACATCACCTTCAACTCGATCTTCCCGGAAAATCAAATTGAAAAAGAACGTGGGGTCATTCTCGAGGAAATGTCGATGTACTATGACAGTCCGGATGAAGCGCTCCAGGATGAATTTGAGGCGATCGTATATAAAGATCATCCGATGGGAATGAATATTCTCGGCAGACCCGAGACCGTAAAATCATTTCGTAAAAAAGATTTCCTTTCATTCTTCAAGAAAAATCTCAGCACAGACAAAATCGTATTCTCGTGCGTAGGAAACATTTCACCCGATGTGGTGGAACGTATGGCCCGCAAATACTTTGAAGGAGTAAAATTCAGGAAGTCATTACTGAGTCGTGAGAAGTTTAAGCGCTATCATGCGAAGGAAGAAGTCTTGAGAAGAACCATCAAACAAGCAAAGGTTGCGATTGGTCGGGATGCATATCCGCTCAAGCATCCGAACCGTATTCCATTGTATGTGCTTGTCAACATGCTGGGTGGTCCTGGAATGAATTCGCGATTGAATCTCGCGTTACGGGAGAAGTATGGCTTTGTCTATTCGATCGATGCCCACTACGTCCCTTACACTGACACAGGGCTCTTCGCAGTCTTCTTTGGAACCGAACCAAAGCAACTCGACCGCTGCATCAGCCTCGTGAAAAAAGAGCTGAATAAATTTACCGAGAAACCGTTAACCAGCCGTCAGCTTGAGGCTGCCAAGGAGCAACTCAAAGGACAATTAGCGATGGCCGAGGAAAATAATCTAAGCCTCATGCTAATGATGGGACGAAGCATTCTGGATCTCGGTAGAATACCAACTTTGGAAGAGACCTACAATCAGATTGACGAAGTTGATTCGTTAGTACTCCGTGACATAGCACAAGACATCTTTGACGATAAGAAGATGAGCTATTTGATTATGGAACCGGAAAAAGCATAAAACTCCAAGCTCCAAATCTCAAGCTCCAAAGTCCAAACGGTTATCTTCAGACGAGGGTTTTAAGTTTGCCGTCAACCGTTTGAGATTTGTTTTTTGGTACTTGGAATTTGATTTTTGCAAGATGGAATTCATCAACCCACAACTACTCGCGTACGCGGAGCAACACACGACACCGGAGAGCGATCTGCTGAAAAAAATCAGCCGGCACACACGCGCAAACGTGATGATGCCACGAATGTTGTCTGGTCACATGCAAGGTCGCATACTTTCGATGCTCAGCCATATGCTGAGACCCAAACGCATCCTTGAGATTGGGACGTACACCGGCTATTCGGCTATTTGCCTGGCGGAAGGACTTGCATCTGATGGAAAACTTATCACGATCGATATCAACGAAGAACTTGAAGACACAGTACGAAATTATTTTCAGCAATCTCCGTATGCGGATCGCATCGACTACCGTATTGGCAATGCAACCACCATTATTCCTGGGCTCACTGAAAAATTCGACCTAGTATTCATTGATGCCGATAAAGAAAACTATAGCAAATACTTCGATTTAGTAATAGATAGCGTAAATTTGAACGGTATTATTCTGGCCGACAACGTGTTGTGGAGTGGAAAGGTACTGGATGAGAAACCTGACAAGGATACCAGGGCGATACTTGGCTTTAATGACAAAGTGAGTAAGGACAGCAGGGTGGAAAGCGTGCTTCTTCCAGTAAGGGATGGCATAATGATGTTACGTAAAGTCAAACAGTAAGAAATTTTTTAAGCTATGCGAATACTTGTTGCGCTACTTTTTGCTGCGGTTTTTCCGTTAGCTGCGCAGACACCTCAGGTTCCACACAAAATGGAATTTGCCGGCATCACCCTTACCATTCGTGACGATGCCCGGAGAGAAATTCAAAAAGACGTTGATGCGCTCACGCAATCACCAAAGCACTATGCTATTAAGGTTGAGCGTGCACGATCTTATTTCCCCATCATCGAAAAAATTTTCGCAGAAGAACAATTGCCGGATGATTTCAAGTACCTCGCACTGCAGGAAAGCGCGTTGATCGCTGATGCTGTCTCGTCATCCAATGCCGTTGGCTTCTGGCAATTCAAAGACTTTACGGCAATTGAAATGGGTCTTCGTGTCGACCGTCAGATTGACGAGCGATTAAACATCGCGTCTTCATCTCGAGCAGCAGCCCGCTACATTAAAAAGAACAATACATTTTTTGACAATTGGATTTATGCGCTGCAGGCTTACCAGATGGGAGCCGGTGGCGTTATGCGAAGCGTTAAGGATACAAAGGCGGGGGCATCACACATGGAGATCACCAGCCAGACCTATTGGTACGTGAAAAAATTTCTTGCACACAAAATTGCCTACGAACCAGCGGTGGCCGGGAAAGGCCAGGTGGAGCTTGTTGTTTATCCAAACAGTCGTGGCAAGTCTCTAAAGCAGATAGCAACGGAAGTCGGTGTAGATGAAGAGCAACTGGTCGCGTACAACAAGTGGACAAAGTCGGGTCAGGTTCCGGACGATCGCACCTACGTGGTTGCTGTTCCAGTGATGAACGCGGGCACAGTTTCAATCCCTGTTTTCGCGAGCAACGATGACACTAAAACTGTCAAGCCTGCCGCAACATCTGCAGCGGTTAAAGTGCAAACTGAAAAAAAGCGAATCAACAGTGTCCTGGCCATCAAAGCGGTGGAAGGCGAAACGGCTTCCGCACTGGCGCAACGTGCTGATGTTAGCCTGACGAAGTTTTTGAAGTGGAATGAAATGGGTTCTGACCAAAAGTTGCAAGCGGGCACTTATTATTTCCTAGGAAAGAAAAAAGGCAGGGCGACCGAGAACTTCCATAAGGTGAGTGCAGGTGAAGACTTGTGGGTGATCAGCCAACGCTATGGTGTACAGTTAAAGCGTTTGCAGCGATTCAATCGCATGATAGGATCCGTTTCCGTTGCACCGGGTCAGATGATCTTTCTGGCATCGATGCGTCCACAATCAGATGCCCTTAAACCGGTAGAAGATCCGGTTGGTGTGGATAACAGCGAGACCTTTAACTGGACTGCTACATCCTCTGATGGGACGCCAAAAATAGATACCGTTGTTATTCCGCCTGCCACCGTGGTCCAGGAGTCTGCACCTGCGCAGACTGTTGAAGTCTCGAATCCTGAAAAGTCAGAGGTACGAGCAAAAGAGCCGGTTGTTACAGAACCTATTCCGTTGGAGTCAGAGCCTGCGCAAGACAACAATCCAGAGACTGAAGTCGTGATCCAAGACGAGCCGATTGCAGAGCCACTCCCAACGGAAAAGAAAAGTGAACATACAGTGCAGGCGAGGGAAACACTTTATTCAATTGCCAAGCTTTACAATGTGGGAGTGATGGACCTGGTAGAATGGAACTCGCTTGATCTGCAGCAAGGGCTTAAAATTGGGCAAATCCTCAAGGTTTCTGCGCCAGCCTCTGGTGCCCATGTGCCGACTGCGCGTGTTACCCCAAAAGAAGTCGTACATGAAGTCAAGTCCTCGGATACATTATATAGCATCGCTCGTCAATATGGGGTTACCATAAAAGACCTGATGGATTGGAACGAAAAAAAGGATTTTACGCTAGCTGTGGGCGAAAAGCTAAAAATTCAGCAACGTCAGTGAGCTTTTTCCTCTTTTACGGAGAATTTATTACCTGCGTAACCGCAATTTTCACTGGCGCGTTACCATATTTTATAAAAAAGAATATTTTTGTGGATTCCGATAGGTAGTGCGGAGACTTGTTACGCCATAAATGTTAATGCAAACTGATACAAAAACCATCGACTTAGTAATGCTGGTAGATGATAACGATACTGATAACTTTATCAGTAAACGAATCATAGAGATCACTAAGTTCGCCAAACGAGTAGAAGTGAAGGGGTCGGGTAAGGCTGCGCTTGACTATTTGCGTGAAAACCAGAATAGTGCTGACAATCTCCCTAGTCTGATCTTCCTTGACATTAACATGCCAATCGTTGATGGATTTGTGTTCCTTTACGAGTTCGAGAAGTTCAATGAGGTTGTTAGAAATAAGTGTAAGGTCATCATTTTGTCCAGTTCCGACAACAAGCGCGACATTGACAAAATTGTGAACAACAACCACGTCATCAAATTCATCACCAAACCGCTCACTGAGGTAGCGTTGGACGAAATTAAGTTGAACAATATTTAGTATTGTTGGTGGTTTGGTATCCTTTTTTTAGGGGCTTAAAATCATCACATTATGAATATTGCTTTGACCGTTCAGAAAACCATACTGGTATTCATCCTTTTCCTGATTTTGCTGGCGTTGCCGATCCTGATTTTTGCTCAGAATAGTCAGGACACACTGCTTTGGAAAAAGAAGTTCAATTTTGCCATTAACCTCAACCAGGCTTCATTTTCCTCAAACTGGAAGGCTGGGGGCGTAAATTCGCTGGGATTTAACACCCTTCTTAACTACCGTGCAAATTATAAGCAGGATCGGGCCTCTTGGGACAACGAAATAGATCTCGCCTATGGCTTTGTAAACAATGCCGGCCAGGGTCAGCGTAAGACTATTGACCGACTCTTCCTCGATACCAAATATGGATATGAGTTGAGCAAGAATTGGGGATTATTTACATCGCTCAACTTCCTTTCGCAATTCGATGAGGGGTATAACTACAAGGATGACGGAACAAAAGATTTAATTTCCGATGCTTTTGCCCCAGCCTTTATCACTGCTGCCATAGGAGCCGAGTATCATCCGGTTGATTACTTCAAAGTGAGAATTTCGCCTTTCGCTCCGCGTGCTACCATAGTTCGCGAGCCTACCCGTTTCACAAAAAGTGTCGGTCCGCAGCCGTATGGTGTAGATTCCACGGAAACGGTGCGCTTCGAATGGTTAGCATTCCAGCTTATCGCGGATTTCAACAAGGAGATTGCCACCAACATTAATTTCAAGTGGCGTTACATGATGTATGCAAACTATGAAACACTCGCAGGCAGGACCATCGACCACCGTCTTGATGCTGACTTCCTGGCGAAAGTAAATCGATACATCAATGTTACACTAGGTGGAGTACTGCTCTACGATTATGACCAGGACACTGGTGTGCAGCTCAGTCAGGTGTTCTCACTCGGCTTTCTGGTCACGTTTCAGAATTACGAGGAGGAAAAGAAGTAGTCGGGTTCTAACCGACCGATAAGTTGACGTGCGTTGCACTCAACTGTCCATCGCGCAATTGCGCTAATTTGCGATTGGTCTATGCTTAGGAGATTTAGGGCTCTTTTTATTAAGTTTAGCCCATGGACAAATCTGCATTCATTTCCGCAATTCAACAATCATATACGTTTAACTCATCAACCATTTACCTTGGCGCTGGTGTATTCCAAGGTGAAATTCTGAGTGACGCAAAAGTCAATCTCGCGTTGCGAATGATGAATCGCCACGGCCTTGTCACCGGTGCAACAGGATCCGGGAAAACCCGGACACTTCAATTAATTGCTGAACAGTTATCTGCAGCTGGGGTTCCGGTCTTCATGCCAGATATCAAAGGTGATCTCTCAGGTATGGCAAAAGAGAACACCACAAATGATAAGATAGAAGAGCGTGCCAAGGCGCTTGGAATTCAATATAAGCCTTCCGCATTTCCCGTGGAGCTTTATTCCCTCACAGGAAAAAATGGTGCACAGATGCGCGCAACCATCACGGAGTTCGGACCAGTCCTTCTCAGCAAAATTCTTGAACTGAATGAAGTGCAAACCGGTGTCCTTAATGTGATTTTCAAATACGCTGACGACAAAGGTCTTCCTATCGTTGATTTTAAAGATCTCAAGAAAGTTCTCAACTATCTGACGGAAGGACCCGGTGCGCAGGAGATTAAAGCTGACTATGGAAAAATTTCTTCTTCTACATCCGGTACAATCCTGCGGAAAATTGTTTCCCTTGAGCAACAAGGTGTCGATCATATTTTTGGTGAGCCGTCTTTTGATGTCGAAGATCTTTTCGAGAAAGTCGATGGACAGGGGGTGATCAGTATTCTAAACGTCTCCGATATTCAAAGTCAGCCTGCGGTTTTTTCCACCTTCATGCTCGCACTTTTAGCAGAGATCTACCAGTCCCTCCCTGAGGCTGGTGACCTTGATAAGCCAAAATTGGTTTTCTTCATCGATGAAGCCCACCTTCTTTTTAAAGATGCATCGAAAGCTTTTATGGAGCAGATTGAGCAAGTGGTCCGATTGATCCGCTCAAAAGGTGTGGGCGTTTTTTTCTGTACGCAGTTAACTTCTGATGTGCCAGGTACAGTGTTGTCACAGTTGGGAAATCGCGTTCACCATGTTATCCGCGCATTCACGCCAAATGACGTCAAGTCTTTGAAAGAGACGATCAAAACGTTCCCATCGTCTATCTTCTATAATATGGAGCAACAGTTCACCCAGTTAGGTATTGGGCAGGCGTTCATTACCGTACTCAATGAAAAAGGAATTCCGACAGAAACAGTAGTGACCCATTTGGTGCCACCGAGGTCAGTGATGGGCCCGCTGGAGCCGAATGAGTACACAGCGCATTTGAACCAATCGGACCAGTACAAAAAATATAAGGATGATGTCGACCCGCAGAGCGCGTTCGAGCTCCTCGAGGCACGAATGAAAAATGAGCAAGAAGAAGAGTCTGAAGCTCCTAAGACTTCGGCTCGTCCAGTGAAAAAAGAGAAATCAACATTTGAAGAGGTTATAGCGTCTCCCGTTGCAAAGCAAGTAGGAAAGGAACTTGTACGTGGTGTGTTTGGTTTGTTGTTCGGCACAGCACCTCGCAGAAGAACATCAACCAGAAGGAGAAGTATTTTTTGAAGTTACTTGGTGTAATTGTTATATTAAACTTCTCGGAACGTACGTACTTCCGATTATCGTAGTAGCAACCTAACCCGATTTACAGCAACTATGTGGGAAGATGATGACGATGATCATGATGACGATGGTTATGATCCGGAAGAAGAGCAGCGTAAGCTGGAAGCATTGCCGATTTATAAAAAGGCACTCGAAATACTTGACCTGACGGAACAGATCGTTGATACCTTCAACGATGAGGGCCGCGCTAAATATCATCGGGAGCTGATGCTGCAGGACGCGATGATCATTCCCGCAAAGATTGCCGGTGCCGAGGCCATGGATGACTACATTCTGAAAATGGAGAATGCCACGGTGATTAAGATTCACGCACGAAGTCTCCTCGCACAAACCTCCTCAGCAAAATACCTCGACCTCCAGGACGAACGTTACCTGAAACTTCTTCGCGATGAAATCGAAGCCTTCCGTTTACTCTTCCTCGACTGGGTGAAAACCTTCGAAAACGGAACGACTAAAGAGGGAGATGGGTGGGGACTTTTTGTGAAAGAATAGAAAGCCGGGAGGCCTGGATACGGGAAGCCAGGCTCCGCATCCGAATGCATCACGAATTTCCTGGACTCCCGGGACCCCGGCTGCCTGGCATTCCATCTAAAAGTCTGTATCCAACCCCAGCCTATCCTTCAACTCTTTCAAAATCGGGTTCTTGTCTGCGAGGTAATCAAATTTGTCGCGGTTGGTGTAGATTATTTTTTTGTCATCACTTTGCGTGAGTACACCTGTCACCTGGATATTACTGTTTCGTAATTTCTCGCGAAGGAACCCTGCAAGT
>DASWTM010000235.1:0-16612 GCA_036402115.1 Chryseosolibacter sp. | reverse complement strand
GTTCTGCCAGTTCTCCGCTTCCGTATTTCCCGTGATGTACAACGCAAGCCGTTCGTATTCCTGATATTTTCCGTCCTTCTTAAAATACGTTTTACCGAATTCGTAAAGCTTGAGGTCCTTCTGCTTTCGATTAATGTTGTACGCACATACTTCCAGT
This sequence comes from Chryseosolibacter sp., assembly GCA_036402115.1. Taxonomy (GTDB): domain Bacteria; phylum Bacteroidota; class Bacteroidia; order Cytophagales; family Cyclobacteriaceae; genus Chryseosolibacter. Next base: position 16,455 of record DASWTM010000235.1, on the reverse strand, counting down.
CCGGTGAACAACATCGATTGCCGCAGAATGCCTTGTTCTTCGCTGAGTTTATTTAGTATTTCAACCGGCTCACCATCAAATGAAATTTTATTCCGGTCCTGGTAGGCTTTGTTCGTTAACGAGTTCGTCCAGATTTCATAAAAGCCATTCGACACCAGAAGCTGGCCAAGCGTGATTCTAAACTTGTCGATATTTTTTACAGGGAATTCCGCGAGGTAGTCTGCGCTCACGGTATCGGAGAGCTCCACGTTATTGAATCCGTAAATGCGAAGAATTTCCTCAATCACATCGGCTTCTTGCAAAACATCAACGCGATAAGGAGGAACAGCTACGGTATAGCTCTCGGTGTGTTTCTCTATCACGTCAATGTCCAGACGCTTCAAAATCGAAAACACTTCTTCACGCGCAATCTTTTTACCGATAAGGCGATCGACATTCTTATCCTTAACCAGGATGCTTCGGTTGTCGATCTTGGTCGGATAGATATCAACAATGTCTGAAGATATTTTTCCGCTAGCAATCTCCTGGATCAGCAACGCGCAACGTTTCAATGCATAGACCGTGATGTTCGGATCGGTTCCGCGTTCAAAACGGAAGGATGCATCAGTCTTGAGCTGATGTTGAATGGAAGTCTTTCGAATATAATTTGCTGAGAAGTGCGCGCTCTCCAGGAAAACATTTTTTGTTTTCTCCGTGATGCCTGATTTAGCGCCACCGAAAACACCGGCAATACACATGCCTTCGCTTTCTCCGTTGCATATCATCAGGTCGTTTGCATGAAGCGTGCGTTCCTTGTTGTCGAGCGTGGTGAATTTTGTTCCTGCCGGCAGCGTCTTCACGATTACTTTCTTGCCTTTGATCTCATCTGCATCGAACGCGTGCATTGGCTGACCTAATTCATGACACACATAGTTGGTGATGTCAACGAGGTTGTTGATTGGCGTGAGGCCAATTGCCATCAATCGATTCTTCAGCCAGGATGGAGATTCTTTTACCGTTACACCGGTGATCGTCACACCTGAGTAGCGAGGACATGCCTCTGTATTTTCGACAACGACAGGGATCGTTAGGTCATGATTGTCAATCTTGAAAGCTTCAACCGATGGCCACTTGATCAATCGGTTTTTCGAAGCTTTGATATCGCGGGCAACGCCAATGTGCGAAGCTGCATCCGCACGATTCGGTGTCAAACCAATTTCAAGTGTGAAGTCGGATTGAACATCGTAAAGTTTTGATGCCGGTGTTCCGTTCGGAAGCTTGGTATCAAGCACGATGATGCCGGCATGACTTTCACCCAGGCCGATCTCATCTTCAGCGCATATCATCCCTTCCGATGCTTCACCTCTGATCTTCGCAGCCTTAATCGTGAACGGCTCGCCTTTCGATGGATAGAGTTTCGTCCCTACAAGCGCGACAATTACTTTCTGACCTGCAGCAACATTGGGGGCGCCACACACAATGTGAAGCGGTTTTTCCTTCCCCGCATCAACTGTTGTCAACGAAAGTTTATCAGCATTCGGATGTTTCGTGCACGTGAGCACTTCACCCACCACTAGACCTTCGAGACCGCCCTTCACTGTTTCGAAAGCATGCACACTCTCAACCTCAAGTCCTGTTGAAGTCAGGACTTTTCCAATTTCTTCCGCAGATTCCGGTATGTCAATGTATTCCTTTAGCCAGTTATATGAAATGGTCATGAAGATCTGTCAGTTATAAACTCAATCGAACCTTCAAAAATAATGGGTTGAGTGGAAATGTTAAGAGAAAGTTGAGAAAAGATTAGGTTAAAAAGTTATCCACAGGAAGTGGCGTTGTACAGTGAGTTATCCACAAGACGGCTATGGCTGTTGGCTATGGCTATGGCTTATCACCAAATAGAAAGCACTTGTCCTTCGCTCGTCCCGACTTTGTCGGGACGAGCGAAGGACCCCCATCAAGTCTTGGTGATTGTGTAGATAAAGATTTTTCGATCGAAGACTAAATCTAAACTCTTTGGCAATGCCTCCCGCCCACAACCTCGGCAAGGCCCGCGCCATCCGCTGCAACTCCGGCCACTCACTTGCCTACGCGCTTCGGGGTTTCCGCTTCTGTCGCTATTGCTTGGCATTACGAAGAATTTTTATCCAAGTGGGAATAACAATGGTCTAAGATTTCGTCTCCGAAATCACCGCTACTTTATCAAGTTTATCAAACTATTCAGCGCGCAGCTGTTTACTTAAGGGTCCTTCGCTCATTCCGCTGAAGCGGAATGGCTCAGGATCTGGTGCTGCTTTTTTTAGTTTTAGAATATTGTTTTGTTTGCCTTTTACATTTCTTGCCAACTGCTTACTGCTCCCGATAGCTATCGGGACCAACTACTCATGATAGCTCTTCTCCCCCGCCCGTATTGCCACATTCAGCAAATTCTCAGGAGGAGGCAAGGGGCATGAATAGGTTTCGTTGTAAGCGCAATACGGATTGTAGGCTTTGTTGAAATCAAGAGTGATGGTTGCGCTGCCGGGATTTTTTTCCACGTCCAGGTAACGGCCAGCACCGTAGGTTTCGTTGGCACTGGTTGCGTCTCCGAAGGCGAGAAAAAGTTTTCCGCGAAACGGTCCCATGTCGATCATCTCGTAGATCACGAGCTTGTTGTGAAACTGGTCGAGATCAAATTCCGCGTACGCGTATTCCTGGTAACGTTCTTCTTTGCCGTCATTCGTCTTGAGCGTCACAAGCTTTTTATTTTGAATCGGCACCAGGTCAGCAATGATTTTGTATTTCGGATCGATGGGAAAATACTTTAGTCCTTTGTAGTCATCTCTGTTTTTTGCAAACGGTGATTCACCGGATGTCTTCATAAACCGGTCTTTATCCTCGCGTTCCTTCTCGATCTGCTCCGCATAAACGGGATCGCCCGATCCCTGGAAGGAATAAAGGATGATGATCACAATAGCAATTACCGAGAGGATCAATAGAATGTTCTTAGACTTCATTTATAACGAGTTGTTAAAGGCTTCAAGCTTCAAGCTCCAAGCTTCAAGTCTTTGAGTGCCGCTGAGCGGCTTGCAGCTTGTAGCTTGAAGCTTGCAGCTTTTTACGGTTCTGCCGTGTTTCGTCTTTCCTTCCGTTCCCACCAAACGATGGAGTCACGGTCGTTAAAATACAGTTTGAAAAAATAGGGAACACTGTTATCCACTAAATTTCCCGGACCATTGCTGAGCACACAAATTCCAATCTTGTCTCTCCGGTTGATGGCCAGCTCGCTGCGATAGCCATTTACATAGCCGCCATGATACAGCAACGTATCGGTCTTAAAGTTAAGAACTCTCCAGCCAAGTGCATAATACGAATCCGAACGCGAGATCCACTTTCTGAAATTCCTGTTTTTTGACTGTGCTTTCACCGCAGGCTTGAAGATTTCTTCCAGCGTTGATGTTCGGATGAAATCGGTTTTACTACCGAGCAACACTTTCAATATTTGCCCCATGTCAGAGATACTGGCATTGATTCCGCCAGCAGGGGAAACGTTGTAGTAGGTATCATTGATTGACGTAACACGCCATCCTTTTCGCCACAGCAGATGAGGGCGCGCAACATTGAGATTGGAAAGAATGGCATCGTAATTCATCGATGCATCTTTCATATGAAGTGGATTAAAGATTCGCTCCTGCATCAATTGCTCGTAGGATTTTCCGGTGGCAGCCTGCACAACTTCAGCGATCAGACTATACGCAACGTTTTGATAACTGTAAATTTCGCCAGGCATTCCCGTTAACTTCACATCTTTCAGCATACCGAGCATTTCCTTCAATTCTTTCCCTTCTTCCACCATGTTTGTGTACGTGTGATACGGCAAGCCCGTGGTATGCGACAAAACATGACGTATAGTCAGCGCGTTGGTTGCTTCCGCAGAAATCAATTTAAAGTCAGGGAGATATTTTACGATGGGGTCATCCCAAGATAAAATTCCATCTTCAACTAGAAGCCCGGTCAGAATGGGAGCGAAGCACTTCGAAACGGATGCAAGACGGAATACAGTATGAATATCAACCGAGTCTTGTCGATCAACCTGGCGCAGGCCAAATCCCTTCTGATAAATTACTGTCGTGTCGTGAACAACCACGATCGCATAACCTGGTGTTTTCGTTTTCGCCTGAAGATCGCGAATGTCGTTTTCGTAGTCGGTGAGGAGGTCCTCGAAGTAAGGGTTGGGCTCAATGCTGGCGGGCAGATCAACTTTGACAGGCGCTGCTTTTTCAGTTTCAGCGAAATCCTGGACAAGGCTAACTACAAAAGCCGCTATCGCGATCAGCAAAACAACAACGACAACAATTTTAATCTTACTTTTTCTCTTTGGCATCCTTACAACAGTCCCTCATCTGCAAAGCTATAATATTTTGAGCCTGCAAAAATCAAATGATCAAGAACCTGAATTTCCATCAATTTTCCAGATTCCTTAATCTTTTTTGTGAGGTCTATATCCTGCTGGCTCGGTGTCACGTTGCCAGACGGATGGTTATGTGCGAGAATTATTCCACACGCGAGTTCCTCCAGTGCTGCTTTAAAAATGATTTTTGGGTCGGCCACTGTACCAGCAACGCCCCCATGACTGATTTGTTGTTTACGAATGATTCGATTGCCACGATTTAACAGGATCACCCAAAACTCTTCGTGTGGTAAGTCAAGAAAATACGATCTCATCAATTCGAAGATTTCTTTCGAGCCGGAAACTTTGGCGCGCTCCTGATGATCGATTTCCTTCCTTCTCCTGCCTAGTTCCATCGCAGCGATAATCGTCACCGCCTTCGCTTCACCGATCCCTTTGATCTTCATCAGATCTTTCGTTGTGAGACGCGCCAAGTTGTTAAGATTGTTATCGACTTTGGCGAGGATAAATTTTGCCAGCTCGACTGCACTGAGCTTTGTTGTTCCGGAGCCGAGCAGGATGGCGATGAGTTCAGCATCGCTGAGGGAGTTGCTTCCTTTCGAAAGGAGTTTTTCACGCGGACGATCTTCCGGTGACCAGTCTTTAATGTTGAGCGGTTTGGGTTCGTTGATTTCCATCCGATAAATGTATCGGATAACCGGATGCAGCGAAATCCTGCTATTTTGGGGTAAAAAAAGAAACCCTTGCCATGGATGACAAGGGTGCCAATTTTATATCAAGTTCTAAACTTAGAAGGCTTATTTGATGGCCTTAACCATCTTCGTCAGCTTTGACTTCTGGTTAGCAGCTTTTTTCCAATGGATGATGTTCTTCTTCGCCAGCTTATCGATCATTGAAGATACTTCCTTCAAAAGCGCTTCTGCTTCAGACTTAACCGTTGTAGTCTTTAGTTTTTTCAAAGCCGTACGCGTTGTCTTGTGCTGGTAGCGGTTTCTAACACGTTTTGCTTCGTTTGCGCGAATTCTTTTTTCTGCTGACTTATGATTTGCCATATCTTCTCTTAAAAATAAGGACTGCAAAGGTAGCAGTTAATACCACAATTGCAAAGCCTCGCCTGAATCAATTCTTAAGTTTTCCATCAAAAAGGAGGTTTACGTTAGGGTCCAACACGATTTTTTCGGGTTTTGACGCGGTTTTGACCTCTAGCACCTGGCTTTCTCTGTTTATATAGACCTTCTCGATAGTCGGGACTGGCGAATTCGACCCGAAAACACCGATTTCCAGCGGAAATTCGAAGATAGCATCTTTCTTAAGCTGCTTTACATCAAGTTTGAGTGTTTTTGCGGCATCATCGTATGTCCAGCCGACTTCTATCACCGGATGACCGGCTTTGTACAGCCATTGGTTGAACATCGTGCCGAGCTGCTTGCCTGACGCGTTTTCAATGATGCGTTGAAAGTCGGACGTTTGTGCATTGCTGTCTTTGAATTCACGATAGTAGTTTCGGATGCCCGTCCAGAACGCTTTGTCACCAACTTCACGCCTGAGCATGTGAAAAAACCAACTTCCTTTCTGGTATGAGTTGGCGGTCAGCAACTTCATGGGGTCCGGTTCATTAGTGATAACGATCGGTGATGGATCAGTTTGGTAATACTTCAATACCTGTGTGCGGTCAGTGATCATCTCCTGCTGTCTGCGCTCTTCACCGTAGGTAAACTCAGCGAAGAGAATTGCGAAGTAGGTAGCGAAGCCCTCACTGAGCCACACGTCTGGCCAATCTTTTTCAGATGCCGAATCTCCAAACCACTGATGGGCAACTTCGTGCGCGACCGTCATTTCATATTTGCCCACGCCCGTCACATAGTTTTCGTTGTAGAAAATCGCACTTGCATTCTCCAGTCCACCGAACGTAGTCTTGGATTGCACGTTTGCTAACTTCTTATAAGAATATGGGCCCACATGATTGTGGAAGAAGTCAAGAATTTTTGTTGCGACAGAGAAATCGCTGAAGCCATCGAGACGTTGCTGTGGATACACCCACGTCTCAACCGGAATTCCATCGACAACCCCCGCCTGCTCAATCGCAAATCGCGCGATGCCTACAACCATCACTTTCGTGGAAATTGGAGCTTCTTCTTTGTATCGTGTGAGCTTTTGCTTTTTGTTAAGAAATGATTCTTCCACGCGGACACCATTGGCAATGACTTCATAGTGAACAGGAGCGATGATCTCCCAGTCGACACTTGCTTTGTCGGCAGGGTGATCGATAATGGCGAGCCAGTTCCTTCCACGGTTCGGCCAATTGTCAGCGAAGAATGTGCGATCACCAAATTTGTTTTTCGAAATGATGAGGCCATCGGCAGGAATACCATTATACTTAACGGAAAAACTTAGTTGATCACCGACTGTCAACGTTTTCGGAAACGACACAGCAACCTTGTTGTTCTGATGCGCAAACTTTAACGCAGCGTTTTTTGATTTTACTTCCGTTACCTGCATTCCTTTGCCAGAAGTTTTTCCAATGAGGTCGAGTTGGATTTCAGTTGCAGATTTTATCACGCGTGCAGTGATGTCTGCGATACATTCAATACGATCGGTCGAGTCGTTTACCTCAACCCGAAATTTGTAGTTGACGACATCGATCACCTCGGAAGGTCGGGGTTGAAGCGTTTGAGCGTACCCGACAAATGGTAAAAATGATAAGAAAACGATCAGTCTTCGCATAGGGAGATTTTATTTCCCCTAAATTAATCGGAAGTGAATTCAACAATCAAAATATTTTACCTGACCGGACTCCTTCTGGTAAGTACGGGTTTTATGTGGGGCTTCTTTGGTCATCAGAAAATAAACAGGCTTGCGGTATTTACGCTTCCACCAGAGATGATTGGCTTTTACAAAAAAAATATCACTTACATCACGGAAGCTTCTGTGAATCCGGATAAGCGGAGATATGCTGTGGTTGATGAGGCACCAAGGCACTACCTCGACCTCGATCATTATGGTGACAGTGCACTATTCAAGATGCCTCGTTACTGGAAAGCAGCGGTCGAGAAATATTCGGAAGATACGCTGAAGGCGTACGGAATCGTTCCCTGGCACATCGAGCGAATGCAGAATCGATTGAGAGACGCCTTCATGATTCGGGATCCCGACCAGATATTGAAAGTATCTGCAGAGATTGGGCATTATATCGCGGATGCCCACGTGCCTCTTCACACCACGGAAAATTACAATGGTCAGCTGACGGGTCAGGAAGGAATTCATGGTTTTTGGGAATCGCGCCTGCCAGAATTGTTTTCGGAGAATTACAATTTCTTTGTAGGCAAAGCGGAATACATTTCGAACACACAGCTAGAAGCCTGGAAGGCAATCACGCTTGCGCACTCTGCTTTAGATTCAGTTCTGACATTCGAGCGTGAACTCACTAGAAAATTCGGTGAACGGAAATTTTCGTTTGAGACTCGCGGCAAACTGACGCAAAAAAACTATTCACGTGAATTTGCAAAAGCCTACCACAATGCACTGTCGGGAATGGTTGAGCGACACATGCGCATTTGTATCAGAAGGATTGGAAGTTTCTGGTACACTGCCTGGGTTGATGCAGGTCAGCCCGATTTGAAAAGCCTGCTTGAGCACAAGCCGACTGAGCAGGAGCTTGCACAACGCAGGGCAGAGCTTGAGGAGTGGAAGAAGGCACAATTCGCAGCGCGGCCGCACGAGTGATTTACGACAAACTATGAGTAAAGAATTATCGATACCAGACGAGGTTGTGATCAGTAAGATCTACCTGATCCGAAATCATAAAGTGATGCTGGATGAAGACTTGGCCGAACTTTATCAGGTCGAAACACGAAGACTGAATGAGCAGGTTAGAAGGAATGCGGACCGGTTTCCTAAAGACTTTATGTTTCAGCTGACGGAAGAGGAGTGGGAATCTTTGAGATCGCAAATTGCGATCTCAAAGCAAGGGAAAGGCGGAAGGAGATATGCGCCATTTGTATTTACTGAGCATGGTGTATTGATGCTCTCCAGCGTGTTGAATAGTCCCAGAGCAATTCAGGTCAATATTCAGATAATGCGGATTTACGTCAAACTTCGTGAAATGCTCTTAACCAACAGTGAGATCTTACTAAAGCTCGAAAAGCTTGAAAGGACAGTGATGCGGCACGATCAGGATATCAGTGTTGTATTTGATTACCTGAAGCAGTTATTGAATCCAAAAACAGAGCCTATGCGGAAGATTGGATTTAAGCAAAAAAGAGAAGAGTGAGGGTTCTCCTGGAGCAACTGATGCCATTAAATGATGCTGGGGGTGGAAATTCGCTTGCCTCGTCAGAGCGGTCAATTTCTCGAGGCGCACGTTTGTCTGTCATTCAAAGTCGGAAGGGTGGGGGCTTGCCCATTTCACCTCGTCATTCAGAGCCGTGGATGCGCGGAGGCTAGCGCCAGTGAAGAATCTCCTAAATTTAAGGCCGAGACGTAGGAATAGCAGATCCTACCAAGTGGGCCTACGTTTACCCGTCATTCAGAGCGGTGGATGTGCGAAGGATGCGCGAGCGAAGAATCCCCTCATTGGAAAGCCGGGCCTTGGTAGTAGGAGCTCCTTCGATTGTCAGAGCTATGGCTCAGACAATCTCTGGATGACGGTGGTGAGTGGTGAGAGCTATCGCCCAGACAATCTCTGGATGACGGTGGTGAGTGGAGAGAGCTACCGTCCTGACAATCTCTGGATGACGGTGTCGATGAGTAAGTGCTTTTGCCTATTTGCGTTTGAACCTTAGTAAGATTTTCTCGACCTTCGACCCTTACTTCCGTGTATGAGGCGTTGGATCATTTTATTAGCGTTGCATTTCTTGACCTTTGGCCTACGGGCGCAAGGGGGAATCGCTATCAACGATGCGATTGATGAACGCGATTTTATGGCCAAAGACCTCAATATCTTTATTGATACAACGGCCGCTATTCCCTTTTCGGAAGTAACTACACCTGCGTTTGCAGATAAATTCGTCTGTAATACAACGTATCAAAATACAGACTTCAAGGAGAATGCAGCTTACTGGATCAAATTTCCCATTCGCCATTCGCCTTATTCAAAGAAAGTATGGCTGCTTGAGTTCTATGACCAGACGATCGACCATTTAGATGCGTTCGTCCCCCGGGAAGATGGAACATACGAGCGATTCTCGATGGGTGATCAGCAGTCGTTTGCCAATCGCGTATTACCGCACAAGAATTTTGAAGTGCCATTGACGATGCAATCTGATACGGTGATGATCTATTATTTCCGTGTGCAGTCGCATGAGTTTGCAGACATTCGCATTGCGGTGCGAAGTGTCAATCGTTTCGTTTACTACGCGCTGAATGAATATTTCCTGTTCGGCACCTTGTACGGGATGGTCATCATCATTGCGTTATACAACTTCCTGGTATTCCTGGCTATTCGGGAGATCAAGAATATCTATTACATCATGTACATCCTCAGCGTTGCAGCGTATGCGATGAGTTATGATGGCATCGGCTTTCAATACCTGTGGCCCAATCATCCCGAGTGGAATAACTACGCAGTGGGCTTCACGTTGTACTCGGTGATTTTGTGGGGGCTGATCTTCACGAGAAGGTTCCTCGTAACGCGGGCAAATGCACCTAAACTTGACAGGGCTTTGTATTGGGCTATCATCTTACGGACTGTCTACTTTCTTATCGAAGTTTTTCTCTTTCCGAAGTTGCTCACCTTCCGCACCATTGAGATTATTCCGCTTTCGCTGATCTTCTATACGGGCATTACGGTGTGGAATCGCGGGTATCGTCCTGCGCGCTTCTTCGTCATCGCGTACGGAATTCTCTTTACTGGATTCTTTATTCGGACGCTTGTTTACTTTAATCTTCTTCCCTTTACCACCGCGTTACATTACAGCCTTCATATCAGCTTCGTGCTTGAAATGCTTTTCCTGACGTTCGCACTCGGTGACAGGATTCGGATTCTTAAGAATATGCGCGATCGGGCATTGAAAAGAATTATCCATCAGCACGAGGTGAATATGAAGTTGAAGGACAAAGTTACCCGAGAACTGGAAGAAAAAGTGATGGAGCGCACGATTGAGCTGAACAAGAAAAACGCTGAGCTCGAGCAAACTAACCTAAAGCTTGCAAGACAATCCTCCGAGATCAATCAAATCAATTCAATTCTCGACCTGGACAACTGGAAGCTTAAAAACAGTTTGAAGGAAGTATTGAACGAACGGCTGCTCGAGAAGACGATGGATTATAAGCAGTTTCAAACCCTGTATCCTGACAGCCTCGCGTGTTACCGTTTCTTGGAGACGCTAAAATGGCAACACGCTTTTCATTGTCGCAAGTGTGCAAATGAGAAGTACTTTGATGGTGCGCATAAATTCAGCAGGCGTTGCACGCGATGTGGATACAACGAATCGATAACCGCATTCACGATCTTCCACAGCATCAAATTCCCAATCGAAAAAGCTTTTTATATCGCGTATCTGACGGTAACAGGAAAGAAAGATCAAACGCTTGAAAAGCTTGCCCATGATCTCGAACTCCGCGTAAACACGGTTTGGGCATTCAAGCACAAGGTGGGCGAACGCATTACCGAACTGGAACGCCATGGTAAAAAGCCGTCTGCTTCACGCTGGGAGGATGTGATCTTGTTCCATGACGAAGGTCATTCGAAAGGCCCCACAAAAAAATCCACGCCTATTCGGTCCGATGCCTAAAATGTGCTTGTTTTTTTTCTGAAAACAAGTCTTCCACTTTTAGGGTAAATGTCCATGAAATCGTTTGAAATCAATGTTTTTTATCTAGAAAAAGGGTGTGCGTTTAAAACACCATGCCAGCCCGTTTTTTTGTCGATTTCAGTGATTTTTTTCAGGTAAACGCTTGCGTCAATCTAATTTAATATCCGCGGGACTAGACTGCCCCGCGAAAAGCAAGCCAAGATATGATTAGAAGAATCACCATTTATCTGATTTTCACATTGTTACCGCTTTCACTGGCGGCCCAGAACCGTACGGTTACAGGAACAGTGGTAAGCGGGAGTGATGGCCAGCCTCTTCCGGGCGTGAGTGTCGTGGTAAAAGGCACTACTAAAGGTACAGTGACTGACATCGATGGAAGGTTTTCACTGGACTTGGCGCCAACAGAAGATGCCTTGGATTTTTCGTATGTCGGCCACATCACCCAAAGCATTACTGTTGGCGAACAAACTAATATTAATGTAACACTGGCCGAGGATGCGAAGGTGTTGGAAGAAGTAGTTGTGGTGGGTTACGGAATTCAGAAGAAAAGCGACATCACCGGTTCAACTGCAACGGTTGGCGGAGCGGAACTTCTGAAACAGCCTGTGCTCACAGCAACGCAGGCGATGCAAGGAAAGGTTGCAGGGGTTCAAGTCATCAGCAGCGGTCAACCAGGCACTTCACCACAAATCCGAATCCGGGGAGTGGGAACAGCATTAGGCGGAACAACTGCATTGTATGTAGTAGACGGAGTACTGACGGACGACATCTCTAATATAAACACAGCAGACATCGTTGACCTCAGTGTGTTAAAGGATGCCTCCGCAGCAGCCATCTACGGTTCGCGTGGTGCGAATGGGGTCATAATCATCACTACCAAGAAAGGTTCGGCCGGAGATTTAAAGATCACTTACAACAACAACATCGGAATTCGGCAGGCGGCAAATCTTGTCGAGATGGCAAATGCTGCAGAGTATAGCAACTACGTTCAAGCCGCAACGGGGTCGGCACCCGCAGCTACCGGCTATGACACGGACTGGTATGGATCTATCCTCCGCAACGCATGGCAGCAGTCACATAACATCTCATTCTCCGGTGGAACCGAGAGAGCCACACACTTCTTTAATGTCGGTTATCTCGATGACGAGGGAATCTTATTGAATAACGAGTTCAAGCGACTCACGCTTCGCCTGAATGAGGAATACAAAATTTCCAAAGTGATCACGTTCGGTTTTCAGAGCTCCTATGGAAATAGTATCAATCAGAATAGCTTCGGTAACATAAACATCGATGCGTTTGGTAATGTGGGTGGTGCTTATAACAATGCATATCGTGCCGCGCCAATTATTGCCGATGTAGAAGGAGGGCGATACGGAAACACGTCTGGATACCAGAATGTTGGAAATCCTGTACTCGATCTTAATAACAACGATATTCGGGTCAGAGAAAATCGCGTGCAGGGTTCGGCATATTTAGAAGTGAAACCAATAGAGTGGCTTACGCTGCGTTCTGCAATAGGCGGAGACTGGAGAAATTCATTAAACCGAGGATATTTTTATCAATTCAATGCTGATGAAGTGACGTTTCTGACAGCAGGAGGAAATCAGCGAAGAGCCAATAGTGGACTTACGGTGCAACAGAGTCAGGCATTCCGTTGGGTGTGGGATAACACTGCCACCCTCAGCAAACAGTTTGACAAGCACGATGTCACCCTGCTCATTGGAACGACTGCGGAAAAATATAATTACAATGTCTTCTCTGCGAATCGAAATGACGTTCCGGCTGATCCTAATCTGTGGTACATCGGAGTGGGTGATGCCAATAGTTCACAAAACAGTGGAAGTGGTGATGCATGGGCAAGAAACTCATATCTCGGACGGTTGAACTATGCCTTCGATGAGAAATATTTGTTTACAGCAACGATTCGCTCGGATGGAACCTCGCGATTACCCGGACAGAATCGCTGGCAACTATTCCCTTCTTTCGGTGCGGGGTGGATCTTGAGTCGTGAGGGATTCCTGCAAAATCAGGAGTTATTCGACCTCCTGAAGCTCAGAGCCTCGTATGGTAAAGTTGGAAACGATCAAATTCCAACAGACGCGTATACCCTTACCGTTGCGCTGAACAAAGCTTATCCATTTAATGGCAGTGCTGGCGCTGCTACCAACGGATCTCAAATTAACACGATCATTGATCCGAATATCACATGGGAAATAACAGAAGAATATGACCTCGCCCTCGAGTTCGGAGTACTGCAATCCCGTTTGACAGGTGAAGTGAATTTCTATGACAAGAAAGTCGAGAACGCACTTATTCGTGTTCCGATTCCAAAAACCGTAGGCGATGTCGATGCCACGGTCATTACAAACGTAGCCTCGATTCAAAACACCGGAGTAGAGTTTCTTTTGAACTGGAAGAATCGGGTCAATGATAATTTCTCCTATTCGATCGGTGCCAATGCTACGTTGAACGACAACAAAGTTGTTGCTCTTAACGGGGGACAGGCAGTGCTCGGAGGAAGTATCGGTGCTGCACAGGGCTTCACTACCCGGACAGACAATGGTTACCCGGTCGGAAGTTTTTATGTGCTCGAAGTGGACGGGGTTTTTAACTCGCCAGCAGAAGTGAATGCATATCAGAGCAGCGAAGGTATTGTCATTCAACCTACGGCCAAAGCCGGATCGTTCCGTTACGTGGATCAAAATGATGATGGCCAGATCGATGACCTTGATCGTGTTTTTGCAGGATCCTACCAACCGGTTGCATACTTCGGTTTAAATGCTTCCGTCACGTATAAGAAGTGGGACTTTAGCATTGACTTGTACGGAAACGTAGGTAACGAAGTGTACAATGGAAAGCGAGCAGTTCGTGTTGAGGGCAAAGACAATGTTGAGCGTGATGTTGTGTATGACCGCTGGACAAGTGGGAATCAAACGCAGAAGCATCCTGCCGCCAACACAGGAAATCTTCCCGCATCAAATTACTTCGTTGAGTCAGGCTCATTTGCCCGAATCAATAACCTTACCATAGGATATAACTTCCCGCAGGCATCGCTTGCAAAATTGCGAATGACCAACCTGCGCATTTTCGCGACATCACAAAACCTTTTCACGCTGAAAAAATACAGTGGCTTTACTCCTGAGTTGCCCGGTGATCCAACGAACTCGGGTATAGAACTCAGTGCGTATCCGACAACCCGAACAATAGCTGCGGGCGTTAACATTGGTTTCTAGTTAGTGACAAAAAGATATTTGAAATGAAAAAGTTTGTATTCTCAATAAAAATTAGCCTAATCACTTTAGTGGCGCTGGTGGCGCAATCTTGCTCCGATGACTTTCTTGATGTGAAGGTGCAGGGCGGTGTTACAACTGAAAGTGACCCGGGACTTGCGCAAGATCTGGTCACGGGTGTGTACGCAAGTTTACTTCAGGGCGATTCCTGGGGTAATGGTGATGTCCATGGATTCGCATTTATCAGTGTGACAAGCATTATGTCTGATGATGCGGATAAAGGAAGCACTGCGCAGGATCAGGCTGTTCCGGTAGGCGACATCGATGATTTTACGTTGACGTCAACGAACAAATTTGCTGAGACGCTCTGGAGTGGACATTATAATAGTATTGGCGCTGCGAATCAGGCACTGCAGGCATTGGAAAGCGCAGCGATAGATGCCAATCAAAGGAGACAGTTGCAGGGAGAAGTCAGATTCCTTCGCGCTTATTTGTATTTCAACCTCGTCCGCATGTACGGAGCGGTGCCACTCGTAGTTCGGGTGCCTGTGGATGCAACAGATGCAAACACCGATCCTGCATTTCAAACGCGCGCATCAGTGGACAATATCTACGCAACCATAATTTCCGATTTGCAATTTGCTTCAAATACGCTTCCGCTGAGAGCTGCAGCTCAAGTTGGTCATGCCACCAAGGGTGCTGCCCAGGGAATGCTTGCTAAGGTCTACATGTATCGCAATGACTGGCCCAAAGTTTTTGCGTATGCTGACAGCGTCATCACATCCGGTCAATATGCGCTTGTTCCTGATTATGCAGAATTGTGGAGACAATCCGGTGATAATAGTATCGAATCACTCTTCGAAATTCAAACCGGTGAATTCAACAACGCCAATCTTAAAATCGACAACTACACCGTTTCGCAAGGGCCGCGTGTTGGCGGTGCAGGAGGATGGGACGATCTCGGTTGGGGTTTTAACAACCCGAGTGCATCGCTGCTGGCCGCTTACGAGCCGGGTGACGTCAGAAGACAATCGACTATCATCGAAGTTGACAACAGCGGTACCCATAGAGGTACAATTCTCTGGGATGGTTTCCGTTTACCGAGCAAAGATTCAGTCCAGAACTTGTATTACAATTACAAAGCATATACCAGCAAGACGAATGAGAAATACGCACAGAGCGAAGATAAAGATCGTCCGAAAAATATCAAGATACTTCGTTATGCTGATGTACTGTTGATGTGGGCAGAAGCAGCGGTGCGAACCGGGCTCGGAAATGCTGACGATAAAATCAACCTTCTGAGACAGCGTGCGCAACTTGATCCGAAGTCTGGCGCGACTTTAGAGGATGTGTGGCAAGAACGTCATGTTGAACTTGCTATGGAACATGATCGCTTCTGGGATCTCGTGAGGCAAGGACGCGCGGCACAAGTACTTATTGCTGCGGGTAAAGCCAATTTTAGGGCTGGTGTTCATGAAGTACTACCAATTCCAAACTCTCAGATTTTATTGAGTGGCGGACAGCTCGGTCAGAACTTTGGCTATTAGCAATTGAAAATCCTCATTAATAAATTTTAATAAATCAATTAACCTTAAGTAACAGCAAATGAAAAAAACAATTTATTCCATGTTTGCCGGTGCCCTTGCACTGACAGCAATAACGTTTTCATCATGTGATGATGAAGAATCATTGCCGCCCATTGATGGGTACAATAATTCCAACGAGGTAGCGAAAGATAACCTGGTCGCGCACTGGACATTCGATGATACAAACAACGAGAGGTTGTCAAGCACAGCACCATCTCAAACCGTTGGTGGCGTTGGCTTTACTGATGGTCAGATCGGCAAGGCACTTCAGTTAACCAAAGGTGCGGTTGTGTATCCGGAAATAGCGGCACTTAATACAGTTGATGCCCTCCCGAATTACACCATCAGCTTGTGGGTTAACGTGACAAACACCAAGCGCGTGCCTGGCGGTGGATACACATCGTTCTTTGGAATTATCCCTAAGTCAACTGACTTTTGGGGAAATATTCAGGCCACAGCAGAAACAGGCAGACACCTTCCATCCTCTGATACGTTGGAGTTGAAGAACTACATGAGTTCAA
>DASWTM010000234.1:0-9171 GCA_036402115.1 Chryseosolibacter sp. | reverse complement strand
TTTGCAATGGTTTGTAGAGGAAAAATAGCCATACCGTTGTAGGGGGTATATTTTGTTCTTAAAAAATCCCCCTTTAAATTGCCCTAGAGATTTATTAACCTAAACCTAAACTTATGACGAAGTATCTACTAATGTGCTTCGTGTTGAGTATTGCTGTGAGCTCTTTTGCTCAAGAGCGAAATGTGACTGGCAAAGTCACCTCAACCGAAGATGGCAGCCCCTTGCCTGGAGTAAACGTAATCCTGAAGGGAACCACCTCAGGAACATCAACAGACGCAGATGGAAACTATTCAGTAGCCGTGCCTTCCACTGGTGGCGCCCTGATCTTTTCATTTATCGGTCTGGAATCCAAAGAAGTTGAGATAGGTAATCGCACCACAGTAGACGTGAGCCTTGCCCTCGACATCACTCAGCTTAGTGAAGTGGTTGTGGTCGGATACGGAACGCAAACCAAGCGTGATTTGTCCGGATCCATCGCATCCATTAAAGGAGATGAGATCGCTATGGCACCTGTTCAAAGCTTCGAACAAGCGCTTGGCGGTCGTGCACCTGGCGTCAACATCATCCAGCCTAACGGTGTGTTGAACAATCCTCCGGTTATACGCGTGCGTGGCGTGAACTCAATCAACCTCAGTTCTTTTCCGCTAATCGTTATTGATGGAATTCCAACCTATTCGGGCGACAACTCCAATAACAATGCGCCAAATAACCCACTGAGTAACCTGAACCCAGCCGACATTGAAAGTATGGAAGTATTGAAAGATGCTTCTGCGAGCGCTATTTACGGTTCACGTGCCAGTGCAGGTGTTATATTGATCACAACTAAAAAAGGTGCAAAGGGAAAATCTAAAATTACGCTTGACTCATGGGTAGGATGGACGAAACCTTTCCGCCTTTTCGACATGCTGAATGCTGAGCAGTACATGGAACTGAAGAACGAGGGCGTTAGAAACTTGAACGACAACACTGCACCTACAAGGCCTGCGACCCAGTTGCCTGCAGTAGAGGGATTCCTGCCAAGTTATGATGCCGATGGAAACCTGATCGATACGAAGTGGTATGATTATGTTTATCAGACTGGTTTCTCGCATTCCAACAGCCTGAGTTTCTCAGGAGGTACAGAGAAAACAAAGTTCTATACTTCCGTTGGTTATACCGAACAGGAAGGTATGCTCAAGCGTAACGATTTCGAGCGCACCGCACTTCGCCTGAATCTGGATCACAAGGTTTTTGACAACTTCACCATTGGTGTGAACATGTCATATTCGAACGTGTATAACTCAGCACCAAGCACAGGCTCACTTCCGGGCGCGGCATTCAGCACAGCAGGTCTTGGCCGTCTTCCTCTTGTATTGCCGCCAAACGTTGGCCCTTACAATCTTGATGGTACTTACCACGTAAACGCAGCTGGTCTTGGTCCAGGCGCAAACATCAACCCGACTGGAACAAGTGGAGCAGGCTTGGTGACAGGATACTACAATCCAGTGCTTATTCTTGACCTGAACTCATTTACTTCGGAGAGCAATCAGATCCAAGGTGGGGTGTTCGCCAACTGGCAAATTGTTAAAGGCCTGACTGCCCGCACTATGTATGGTATCGATAACATGAATTTCGAAGACATTTCATTTCAGACCGCATTAGGTGGTGATGGTTATTCGACCGGAGGTTCTGCAACAAACGTATACAGAACTAATAAGCGCTGGAACTGGCAGAATACATTGCAATACGATAAGACGTTTGCTGACAAGCACAACTTCTCATTCCTCGTAGGTGGTGAACAGCAGTATACACAGATCGACAGATGGGGTGCTAACAGAACAACCCTAGCCGATGGCTTCTTTGAAACGTATCAGGGTAACTATACTAACATTGCCGCGTCTGGAAACCTTCAGACTGCTAACTACCTCGTGTCATACTTCGGGCGTCTGAACTATGATTTCAACAAGAAGTATTTCGTGTCATTTAACCTGCGTAGAGATGGCTATTCTGCATGGGCGCAGAAGTACGGTAACTTCTACGGTGCAGCGGTTGGTTATGCTCTTTCAGAAGAAGAGTTTTGGAAGAATTCTTCTTTCTTCGGTAATATCAATTTCTTCAAACTCAAAGGAAGTTATGGTGAAGTTGGAAACAGCCAGGGCGTTGAAGACTTCGGCTACCTGAACTTGTATAACTCAGGCCTGTACGGGGCGCTTGCAACCATCAACTACAGCCAGGCAGGAAATGCAAACCTGACTTGGGAGACAAGTAAGAAAACTGATATCGGTTTTGCGTATGGAATTCTCAATGATAAAATCCAGGGTGAGTTCTCATACTATAACAATTTGATCGATGGCTTGATTCTAAACGTTCCGCAAGCACCATCAAAAGGTATCCCTGGCGATGCCATTCTTGACAACGTGGGCGAAATGCAAAACACCGGTTTCGAATTCAGCATCAAGTATGCAGCCATTGACAAACCTGATTTTGGCTGGACAATCAGCGCAAACATCACAACACTTAAAAACGAAGTGCTAGCGCTGAATTCAGAAAGCGTACGCATTCCCAATACAACACTTGGACTGGAAACAGTGAACTATACTTCTGTGGGTGAATCAGTAGGATATATCCTTGCAGTAGAATCTGTAGGAATAAATCCTGATAACGGCCGCAGAATGTTCCGTAAAGCAGACGGATCAATCGTTCAGTACGATCACCAAGGCACAGGCTGGACGGATGTATCGACCGGTCTTGCGGCAGGAGCACCAAATCAGTTGGCCGATGGAAAGATCTTTGGCCCTACACTTCCAACCTGGTATGGTGGTTTTGATAACACGTTCCGGTACAAGAACTTTGACTTGGGATTGTTCTTCCAATTCTCCGGTGGTAACTATATCTACAATGGAACACAGGCGGGTCTCCGTGACCAGCGCTTCTGGAACAACCACACCGATGCCCTTGATCGCTGGACGCCTGAAAATCCTAATGGAAAATTCCCGCGTCTTGTATATGGCGATAATGTGTCGAATGGTTCAGCACTCGTAATCTCTGAGAATGTTGAGAAAGGTGATTTTGTGAGATTGAGAAATGCAAGCATTGGCTACACCTTCAACCGAAGCATTCTTGATAAACTCAAGATCAGCAATGCGCGCATTTATGCACAGGTTCAAAACGCATTCCTGATTACAAACTATAGCGGTATTGACCCTGAGATTTCATCAAATGGAAATAGCAATACAGGTGCTGGGGTAGACAGAAACTCCGTTGGTCAGGCGCGCACCTTCACAGTTGGTTTAAACCTTGGGTTTTAAAAATTATTGATCTATGAAATTTAGCATTAAAATAAAAAGTTCTGCACTAGTGTTCCTGTCGGTGTTCTCGGCAGGGCTCTTCTCGTGCGAGACCGATTTGCTGGAATTGAGACCGGTAACATCGCTTGACGAAGCCGTTGTATTCGACACTCCTTCACGTGTTGAATTGCAGGTAAACAACATGTACACCCAGGTAAAAAGCGGCCAGTTTTTTGGTGGTCGTTACCAGATCTATGGTGACATTCGTGCGAATGATTTTATCAACCGTACAACCAATGGTGTAACCGGGTATCTTGTATGGCAGCACACCATCACCGAGACTTCACAGAACGATGTTGTTAACTTGTGGGATGCCGCGTACAATGCCATCAATCAAATTAACTTGTTTTTGGATGGGCTGGATGCAAACCAGGATAAGTTTACAGGTCCGTTGTTTGTGAACGTTGATCCTGACTATACGAACGTGACTGCTGTTCGCTTCCGTGCCGAGGCTCGTTTCCTCCGCGCGTTGTGCTACCACAGTTTGCTTCAGCTTTATGCTGCTCCATACACACTAAACAATGGTGCAAGCAAAGGGCTACCGTTAAGATTGCAGGGAGAAAAAGATCTGTTGAATAATGATCTCCCACGAAGCACCGTAGCTGAGGTTTACACGCAAATTCTTGCTGACCTTGACTATGCAGAACAGAACTTGCCACTGACGTATGGTAGCGCTTCGCTGCGTACAACCCGTGCTCACAAGAATTCTGCGATCGCGCTCAAAACCCGTGTGTACCTCACCATGGGTAACTATGCAGCGGTGATCACAGAGGCCAACAAAATTGTTCCTGCGACTGCTCCGTTTACTGCGTCATCAGGTGTTCCTCATGCCTTGCAGGCAAGTATTTCAAGTGTTTTCGCTCCGCCTCAGGAAACTGCTGAAACAATCTTAGGTTTCCCTTTCACTGCGCAGAATACTCCAGGTACACAAAACCAACTTGGTTTTTACTACCGTGCCGGTGGGGCGGGTGCACCTAATGCAGGCGGTGGCGAATATTCACTGAACCTTAGTGGAATTGTTGCGGCAAATCCCAATTTCCCAGCGAGTGATGCGCGCAGAGGTTTCTTCTACGTTTTTCCAACAACCGGAACAACAACGTATCTTGGAAAGTATCCTTCGGGAACTCCTTATCTTGATAAGGCTCCTGTGATGAGATGGTCTGAAGTATTGTTGAACTTGTCAGAGGCGATTGCTAGAACTACTGCTGGGGTTGATACTCGTGCTTTGGCTTTATTGAATGCAGTTCGCAGAAGATCAGATGCATCGTTTACCTGGGCACCAGCTGACAATGCAGCGCTGATTGATGCGATTCTTTTGGAAAGAAGGATTGAGTTCCTTGGCGAAGGTATCCGCAATATGGATATTATGCGATTAAACCAAAGTTTCCCTGCTAAAGGAGCAGTTCCTGCCCTTGCACCAACCAGTGGTGTTTACATCTGGCCGATTCCAGCTACTGAACTGCAAACAAATGCGCTAATGGAAAGGAACTAATTCCTAGCCCTTTAAAAAGAATGAACCCCAGGATTTACATCTTGGGGTTTTTCTTTTTTCCCATCATCTTTGCGCCATGCAATTGAAGAACGATCTCATTCTAAGAGCTGCAAGAGGAGAAAAAATTGAGCGAACTCCAGTTTGGCTCATGCGCCAGGCGGGAAGAATCTTACCTGAATACAGAAAAGTCAGAGCATCTGCCGGTGACTTTAAGACACTCGTAAAAACACCTGAGCTTGCAACCGAAGTCACCATCCAACCAGTCGACATACTTGGCGTTGATGCGGCTATCATCTTCTCAGACATCCTTGTCATTCCTGAATCCATGGGTTTAAACTATGAGATGGAAGAACGAAGAGGCCCCATATTCCCACAACGTATTTCATCAAAACCGGATTTAAAGCTCCTTCATGTGTCAAAGGCAGAGGAACTCCAATACGTATTGGATGCGATTGCCATGACGAAAAAGGAACTCAACGGCCGAGTTCCTTTGATCGGATTCGCGGGGGCACCATGGACCATTTTTTCGTATATGGTGGAAGGCAAAGGAAGCAAAACCTTCAGTGAGGCAAAAAAAATGTTGTATACGCAGCCTCAGTTTTCTCATCAGCTGCTGCAGATGATCACCGATAGCACAATAAATTATTTAAAAGGACAGATTAAGGCTGGTGCTGACATCATTCAAATCTTCGACTCATGGGCCGGAATACTTGGACCACAACAGTATGAAGAATTTTCGCTCAAGTATATTGAGCAAATCTGTGGTGCGATCAAAGAAGTGCCGAAGACTGTGTTTGCCAAAGGCGCCTTCTTCGCGAGAGGTCCGATGAATTCAATTTCATGTAACGTGGTTGGACTGGATTGGAATATGGATATCGCGGAATCGCGCAAGCTTGTTCCGAATAAAACACTTCAGGGCAATCTGGATCCTTGTGCACTTTATTCATCTCTTGATGTTGTAAAGAAGGAAACGGTTAGCATGCTAAATGCATTTGGTCCAACCAAACACATCGCCAATCTCGGTCACGGTCTCTACCCGGATACAGAAGTTGATAAAGTGAAATGTTTTATCGATACGGTGAAAGAGTATCGTCACGATGCCTAGACTAATCTGCATAGCCCTGGGTGTTTTCATTTCCGGCTCGTGTTTCGCGCAAAGCCACGTACTTCAGCCACGCGAGCTTAGCAAACTGCTGCCGGTAAAGATCAAGGGCTGGCCGATAAAGGGCGACTCGAAGAGCAATCTACTTACGATTGGAACCCTTCGATACTCCTTATGCGAGCGAACGTTTGCATCGCGGGATAACCTGGTAAAGGTGCTCTTGTTCGACTACGCAGAAGCTCCCATCATGCTGAATCAGTCTGTAAAAAAGTGGAGTGAGATGCCCGAGACCCAAACAGACTCGATCACATTTGAATCGACAAAAACCGACTTCGGCCAAGCATGGGAATCGTCACATCCTCGAACGCAACGCGCCCAACTCTTACTTGAAATAAACAATCGGTTCTTCCTTACCCTTGAAGCAGAAAGCTTGACGCTCGAAGAGCTTCGTAAATTCTTTTCATCGAATTTCGACCTCTCAAAGTTTCCGAAATAGACAACTATGCATACGCTAACGAGCCGCTGAACGCGTTCGACAGAGTTACTTGTCCTTAACTGGAAGCTAACAGGGGTTAATTCTTCAACATCTGCAGGAGCGTAGTCAGCCTGCTTTTCAGATTTCTGCGATCGACAATGAAGTCGAGGAAACCGTGCTCAAGGACAAACTCCGCACTTTGGAAACCTTTCGGAAGGTCTTTCCCGATCGTCTCGCGAATAACGCGTGGTCCGGCAAAACCGATTAGGGAATTCGGTTCAGCGATGTTGAAATCACCAAGCATAGCATAGGATGCGGTAACACCACCCGTAGTTGGATCGGTGAGCAACGAGATGTAGGGAACCTTAGCTTTATCCAGCAATGCAATTTTTGCAGAGGTCTTCGCCATTTGCATCAACGACAAACCAGCTTCCATCATGCGTGCTCCGCCAGAGCGCGAGATCATTAAGAACGGAATTTTATGCTTCAGACTGTGATCCATTGCACGGGCGATCTTTTCACCTACGACTGATCCCATTGAGCCACCAATGAAACTAAAGTCCATACACGCAATGGTGATATCAAGTCCGTTCATTTTTCCATAGGCTGTGCGAACAGCGTCTTTCAAATCGGTCTTCGCCTGTGTTTCCTTGATACGCTTGGGATACGGTTTTGTGTCTTTGAATTTCAGCGGATCCGCAGATTCCATATTTTCATCGAGCTCCGAGAATTTGTTGTTGTCGAATAGCACTTCAAAGTATTCTGCTGAGCCGATTCGAACGTGATATTCTTCTTCCGGAACAACATAGGCATTGTTCTTCAACTCACGCGTATGAACAATTTTTCCTGCCGGAGACTTGAACCACAAACCATCAGGTACTTCACGTTTTGCTTCTGTGGGCGTGAGAATACCTTTATCGCTGCGTTTGAACCAAGACATAAAGACAATTTAAAATTTAAGATTTGAAATTTTAGATTTAATCCCGACTGCTATCGAGACAACAACACACAACTCCATGAAATCACAAATATCAAGTATAAAAAATCAAATTGGTTTCTGATGTCCGAACTAATGTCAGGAGATCAGAAACCAATAGCTAAGACGACTATGCAACGTCAACTGACTTGTCGAGGTATACGTCCTGAATTGCGTTCAGGATCTCGATACCTTCTTTCATTGGACGCTGGAACGATTTTCTGCCGGAGATCAAGCCCATACCGCCCGCGCGCTTGTTCACAACCGCAGTGCGTACTGCATCGGCAAGATCGCTTGCACCTTTTGATTCCCCACCAGAGCTAATCAAGCCAGCACGGCCCATGTAGCAGTTTACCACTTGATAACGGCAAAGATCGATCGGGTGATCAGAGCTCAATTCAGTATAAATTTTTTCGTCAAGTTTTCCGTAGCTGCTGCCACCGGTGTTCAATGCTTTGTAACCTCCATTGATCTCAGGAAGCTTTTGCTTGATAATGTCAGCCTGGATAGTAACACCAAGGTGATTTGCCTGACCAGTCAAGTCAGCAGACAGGTGATAATCCTTTCCATCTTTTTTGAATCCGCTGTTACGGATGTAGCACCAGAGGATCGTTGCCATACCCAGGTCACGTGCACGTTCAAAGGCTTCTGCAACCTCCTGGATTTGACGCGTTGATTGATCTGAACCAAAATAGATCGTTGCACCTACTGCAACGGCTCCAAGGTTCCACGCATCTTCCACAGAGCCGAACATGATTTGGTCAGCTTTGTTGGGATACGTAAGAAGTTCGTTGTGATTTATCTTAACAATGAATGGAATCTTGTGCGCATACTTACGCGACATCAGCGCAAGGCCACCGTATGTCGTTGCCACCGCATTACATCCGCCTTCAATAGCCAGCTTGCAAATATTTTCTGGATCGAAGTAGAGCGGGTTCTTTGCGAATGAAGCCCCTGCACTGTGTTCAATTCCCTGATCGATTGGAAGAATAGATAGATAACCTGTATTGGCAAGGCGACCTGTTCCGAAGAGTGTTTGCAACGAGCGCAATGTCGGAGCATTGCGGTTTGAAGAAGCAAAAATTCTATCTACGAAGTCAGGGCCAGGCAGGTGAAGCTGGTCTTTTGATACCGTTTTACTTTGATGTTTCAGCAGGAATTCTGCGTCTTTTCCCAGGAGATCTGCGATGTTTCTTCCCATAGATTCTATTGCGTTGGTTTTAAGGAGGTGACAAAGTTATCAATTATTTAATAGTAAGCTAATGGATGAAAAGATGCGTTTTCAGTATGAATTTCAAACGTTTTAGCGGCTATTAGGAGGGCTTTAAAAGGAAAAAAGCCACTCCGGTTTTTCTCGGAATGGCTTCTAAAATATTGCTGAATGGCCTTAGATCTTTTCTTTGATACGTGCAGATTTACCCTGACGCCCCTTCATGTAGTAAAGCTTTGCTCTTCTTACTTTACCTTCTTTCACGATCTCGATCTTATCGATTGAAGGTGAAATAAGTGGGAAGATACGCTCTACGCCAACTCCATTAGATACTTTTCTTACTGTGAACGATTCACCGTTGCCTGCTCCTCTGCGCTGAATAACAGTGCCCTGGAATTGCTGAACGCGCTCTTTGTTTCCTTCTTTGATTTTTACGTGAACGTTGATCGTATCACCAGGATGGAAATCAGGTAAGCCTTCGCGAACCTTGGTGAATTCCTGCTCCACTAATTTGATTAAATCGGCCATAACTCGTATGCTTTTTGAAACGGACTGCAAATATAGGAAACCGAATGCAGTTGGCAATAGGC
>DASWTM010000233.1:0-11501 GCA_036402115.1 Chryseosolibacter sp. | reverse complement strand
TTGTGAAAACTGCGAATTTGCTTTTGCATCCAAAGCAATATGAAAAGACTGGCTATTATTCTAACGCTTGCGTCCGTCATTCAGACGCAAGGGCAAACTGACGGTGACACATGGCAGAAAGTGAAATCCACGAAGTCCGGCACGTTGATGTGCTTGTGGAATGAAGCTTACGGTATAGCCTATAAAGATCAAACGGGCACATTACGGGGCGTATGTGTTGACATCCTTGAAGATCTACGCGTTTACGTAAAAACGAAATATCAAGTGGATCTGTCGATCGAGTATCGCGAGGAAAAATCATTCCCCGCTTTTTTATCATCTATAGGAAAAAGCGCAACACTGCTCGGTGTGAGTACCGTGAGTGTGACAGAAGAGCGAAAAAAACGATTTCAGTTTTCTCCTTACTTCATTTCAAATCCGAATATTATCGTGACACATAAAGACGCTCCGAAGCTTTCATCACTAAAAGAGATTCCTACGGTTTACAAAGGCTATTCAATGAAAGTCATCGCAGGCAGCACGCATAAGGAAATCGCGGCCTCGCTCAAGAGCCGTTACGCACCAGACCTTACTATCCTTGACGGAACCACTAGCCGTGCCATTTTTAATGAGATGCGAACAAACAAAGCGTTGTTCACCATAATTGATTTTGGAGAATATCTTGGTGCACATAAAAACAAGTTTCCGATCGCACGTCAGCCAGCCGATCTGGGCACGGATGACAAACTGGCCTTTATCATGGGCAAGCACAGCGACTGGGAGCCGCTATGGCGTGAGTTTCTTACGGACGAGTATCGTAAGAGTCCGCGCTACCGAAAAATCATTTCCGAGAATCTTGGCCTTGCGTACCTGGGAATGATTCAATAGGTAAAGCCGTGCCAGTAATTTATGAGCAAAAGCAACACGGTATTATCCAATTGCGTGTTGTACATCAGACACTACAGTGCCAGTTGTTCAGCGACCGTCAGGTGTTCATCTCAATTTTATGCGGTCTCGCAGATTTTTTTAGGGGGACGTTTGCAGTAGGCATTGCGTTGGTAAGATTCTCGTTGCCTGAATGGCAAAAGATTCGATAACCAAACAATAATTGTATGACTAGAACAAATAGTATTCTTCTTGCTGCCCTGGGTGGAGCAGCATTAGCAGCATTGATCGCAAATTATCTCAGCACCGAAAAGGGAAGAGAGTTTTTGAGCTCAGCATCTGAAACACTGAATGATCTCAAAATGAAAGCGACTGACTACGCAAAAAACAACCTTGGCGACATTGTTTCTGAAACAACTAAAAATATCGGAACAACTGTAAAAGATACGCTCGTTTCAAAAATGCAAAACCAGCCAGCTGGCCAGCAGTAAAAGCTTGTTAGCACAAAGACGCAATGGTGCACAGCATCACCGGACGGCAAGCCCGGTGGTCGCTTTATGCCATTGCGTCTTTGCGTTACTCACGAGTAAAAGTCAATTAGCGAACCAAAATACATTTCATTCCAGCCATCAACAATATCCTGATAATCCTCATCGGGAATATTAGTGTGTCGAAGTTCTACACTCGTGCCATCACTATCAGGATGCAATTTGATTGTAACAATAGAGGGTTCCTCCTGTTCTCCAAAATACCACTGCTGCACAATCTTTTTCCCATCCACAAATTCCAGGTTCTTACCAACGATACTTCCCTCCCACAGTGAAAACTCAGAACCTGGCTCCGTTGACATCGATGCTTCCTCGCCAGACCAAAGATGAATCGTATTCGGATTCGTCAGCGCGAGATAAACGTCTTCCGGAGGAGCGGGGATGGTGTAATACTTTTTGAAATCTTTCATTCACGCAAGATAGTAATTAGTCAATAGTCATTAGTCAATAGTCATTAGTCACTAGGCATTAGGCATTAGGGATTAGGGATTCGGAGAGATAGATGGCGTATTAGAAAAGTTAAAGATTGCCAAGCCGATTTCCGTTTTCCGTTTTTCTCCCAATGACCAGTGACTAGTGACCAATGACTTTTAAAAGAAAAACGCCCGGAGGAGGCCAGGCGTTCATTCCCAAAACAAACTAAAACCTAACTATGGACTAACTGTTTTCACAACGGATCATTTCTTGATTATTTTTTCGGTGTGCAGCGCACCTGATTTATTTATCTTCACGATGTACATTCCTGCCTTCCATGAATTTCCTAGCCGATATTCAACGTTGCAGGAGAGATCACGCAAGCTTTCGACTGCAACTCCAGACATTGTATAGATATCAATGTGTGCGGTCTCATCATCTTTGCCGCTGACGGTCAGGGCAAAATCCTGATTAAAGGGGTTCGGGGCCTGACGAACTATCGATTCGGTTGATGCGAACACTTCGACTTCATCAATGCTGTTTGCACTCACCATAGCATCACAAGGCGCTGCGGGTATCTGGTTGATGTTGAAGCTGTGCGGCTCGAAGCCTGCTACGCGATCCGCACCGGAGAAGATCAAATAGTTACCGACTAGTCCAAATTCCTTTTGTGATACGGTTCCCAGGGAAGTGGGATACGTGCCACATTCCGTACCATCCGATCTCCACACTTTGTCGTCACCAAGCATGAAGTACACGTCATTGTTGATTACTTCATAATCAATAGAAGGGTAGAAAAGCGAATTAAGTTCTTTGATCAGCCTTGTACCAGTAGCGGTACCGTTGGTAACCCACAGATCAACATGGCTACGATCACTATCGCGGAACACGAACATCAGCATTTTACTCTTACCTACCGGAATCATTGATTGGACGGCATCGAGATTCATTACCTTTTTTATGCCGCTGGCGGTACCGCTGGTCTTCATGAGCGACCAGTTTCCGGATGCATCCACGGCACTGAAGTAAAGTGAATCGCGAAAAACCTGCATCGCTGCGATGTCAAACTCATGGTAGTTCCCCACCTTAAATGCGTTGTCATTTGCATTCAGGTCAGTGATCATGTAGGTGGACGCTCCTGTACCCTGTGTTCTCCAAAGTTCGTTTCCATGGATTCCATCGTTCGCTACAAAGAAGTGAGTATTTTTTAGCGTGGCAGAGGAGTTCATCCATGCAGGATAGCCGAAGTCAGGCCGGATTGTTTTAAAACGATATGTACCCGCTGTTGTACCGTTGGTGCGCCACAATTCTTCCCCGTTATTATCGGTGTAAACCGTTAGCAAAACGTTTGAACCGAGGACGACCGAATTCGAGATTGTATTAAAATCACGGAGCATTGTCCTCTCCCGACTGATGGGATCTAGTTTCCATAGCTCGCCATACACGGTGTTATAAAATAGGGTTCCATTTGTAAATCTCAGGTTGCTTGCAGGCAGAAAACCATCCTGCGCAAGCATTACCGTGCCAGCGTTCGTTCCATCGGTTTCCCATATCTCCAGTGTATTCTGGTACGAAATGTAAGCCTTGTTGTTTGCAGTGATGATACTATTGACGTACGCGTATGGATATGGCTCGTCAAGATGGATTGTTCCTCCGGGCGTTCCATCCGTGATAAACAAATTCTCCGTTGCCCATCCATCATTAGCCGTGAACAATAATTTACCGTTCAGCTTTGTAAACTTTGCAGGATAACTGCTCTGCGTTCCCTGGAATGTGTCAACAGCTAATTGACGAGTCTGATTCGTTTCACAATTAGTTTTGAAGATGGTAAAACCGGTGGAGTAATAATCATATCGTGTGGAGAAGTACAACGCGTTACCAACGGCTGCTACATTTGGATAGTCGTAATCGTACGCATCGATGGACAACCCATAGATCACTTGAGGCGATGTTCCATCAGCGTTCATCCGCGATAAACCGTATCCGTAATATTCGTGCTCGGCAATATTAAAATAGTAGATTCCGCCATTGATTAGTCTGAAGTTCGGACGAGGTTGACCAATACCTGGACCGTGACAAAGCTCAACAGTAGTAGTTCCTGCGCGTGTACCGTCACTTTTCCAGATATAGTAATGATCGTTTTGGTAAGCCGTATAAAAGAGGAGTCCGTTAATGTTTGTGAAGTTTCCCATTTTATACGAGAAGACAACTTCCCCATGACTTCCGGCACTGCCAGGCGTCATATCTTTCAATAGATAAGTTCCGCTTTCAGTGCCATCACTGCGCCACAGTTCATGCCCGGATATGCCATCCGTTGCTGTGAAGTACAAAACACCATTGACTCCAATTGTATTATCTACTCCCGAAGCTGAGGTTCCTGCACGAATATCTTTTACCAACACGGTCCCCGCTGAAGTACCATCCGACTTCCAAAGCTCACGTCCATAAGTGGGATGGTTGGCGGAAAAGAATAAGAGATTTCCTGCAGCGGCAAATTTTTCAGGCGAACTGCTGACTTTACTCTCTGTACGGATATCTTTTACAAGAACAGTTCCCCCTGGCGTTCCATCCGATTTCCACAGCTCGTAGCCATGAACACCATCATTCGCTGCAAAATAAAGTTGGCCGTTGACGTTTGTCAAGTGTGCCGGATTACTGCTGCCTGCCTTCGGAAAAACATCTTTCACCAGAACTGTACCCGATCCAGAGCCGTCACTCTTCCATACTTCTTTGCCATTCGTGCCATTGTTCGCAATAAAATACAATACACCGTTTACATCGATCAGACTCTCTGGTGCACTGGAAGCAATGCCGGAGCGGATGTCCTTAACTTGCACTGTGCCTGCAGCGGTTCCATCACTTCGCCAAAGTTCCGATCCCGAAGTGCCATCATCGGCCGTGAAGTAGAGAACTGATCCCGCTAGTTTCAGGTTTGTTGCGCGGACGAAGCTCTTAATTTTCGTGGTTTGCTCGACACCATTTATAACTTCACTGGAATAGAGATCGCGGCCTTCGCTAACGAAATACAAGCGCTGGGGACTTCCCGTAAAATTTGAGTACTCGTTGTCGGAAGTATTCTCGACTTGATTAAAATCCCCAAGCATCTGTGACTGCCCAAACACCTGGTTGACTGAGAGTAAAAGCAAAACTGAAATAATGACGTACAGAACTGCATCATTTTCAAGCGGTGTGAGAGGTACTTTTTTGTTCATAGCGGTGAGTT
This sequence comes from Chryseosolibacter sp., assembly GCA_036402115.1. Classification (GTDB taxonomy): domain Bacteria; phylum Bacteroidota; class Bacteroidia; order Cytophagales; family Cyclobacteriaceae; genus Chryseosolibacter. The sequence continues at coordinate 6,452 of DASWTM010000233.1, read as the reverse complement.
TGAAGTTATATCCTCCATCTTTCATCGCACTCGAATGGACGCCTGCTCCACGAACTTTGAAAAATGAATTGGCTAACTCACCGGGAAAAAATGTTGTGCCATTAAACCATTTATCGTTGTATATCGCATTCTAAAGGCCTTCGAGGTTACTCATCGTAGAAATCACAAACCGGTTGATGCGAAATGTATGCGACCGGGCGTGAATTACACGACACTATTTTGCCACCTTAATGTCAAACGCATCGTTGATGATCTTAATTGCCGAATTCATGTCGATACCTTCTCCTAGCACGCCTTCGAAGAGATCTCCGGTTTCTTTCAATCTCGCTATTGCATTCTTAATTGTGAAGTTTTGAATCTTCAGCCCTTTCTTTACTTCACTCCAATCCAACGGCATCGATACTGGCGCACCTGGCTTTGGACGAAGCGAGTATGGACCAGCGAGCGTTGCCTGCGGACGGTTTTGCAGAAAGTCCAAATACATTTTTCCATTTCGATCAGACACCTTGCGTTCGATGCTGGTGAAGTCCGGAATCCGTGCATTAACGATCTTTACAATCGCTCGTGCAAATTCTTTTGAGTCTTCATAATCATATTTGGCGCCTAGCGGGATGTAAATGTGCAAGCCGGTAGAGCCGGAAGTTTTAGGGAATGATGGCAGTCCTAGTGCATCAAGAACTTCCTTGGTTGCATTTGCTGCTTCAATCACCTGATCAAACGTAGTTTGCTTTCCAGGATCTAGGTCAATGACACACCAATCCGGATTGTCAGGCGATTGCGTGCGGCTGCTCCAGGGATTCATTTCGATACACCCCAGTGCGGCAATGTAAAGCAAGCTCGCTTCATCAGTGCATACCATAAAATGTTTTTCCCGCTGATCACCTTCACTGAAATACTTGTACGTCTCAATCCACTCAGGCACTTTACCAGTGACATCTTTCTGATAAAAGCTTTCCCCATAAATACCATTCGGGAAACGGTTAAGCGTTTGTGGGCGATCTTTCATATAAGGAAGCATATAGGGTGTGACCTGGTAATAATAGTTCAGCATGTCACGCTTGGTGTATCCCTCATCAGGCCAATACACTTTGCTCAGGTTTGGAAATTTTAATTCATGCCCATTGACTTCTCTTACCTGTGTTTCATCTTTTGGGTTTAGCAACGTCTTTCGTTGCTTATCAACGCTGGTAAGAATTTTGTTTTCAAGACCATCGGATTGAGCATCCTTCACAATCTCATCAACGACAACCGCTTCTTCACGCTTTACCTCACCAGGAGTTTTGTCTTCGCGCAGCCCGCGGAAGGAAGGGTGCCGCATTCCACCGTCACCGCCCACTGCTCTGTAACTTACCTCAGCAACGAGCTCCGGCTTGAGCCACACCACTTCTGCCTTCGGTGGATTCGGGCGGAACCGTGACGGCTTATTGTAATCCGGAACTTCCGCGAAAGGGCATTCGGAGGTCTTCAAAGGTTTCATCTTTTTAAGCAACTCCTCCTGCATCTTCGATGTGAAGCCGGTTCCAACAGGGCCGATGAAAACCAATTCATTGCCTTCATATACACCCATCAGCAGTGCGCTGAATTTTTTACTGGTATTCTCGTTGACAGTGTATCCGGCAATGATCGCTTCCTGATGACGCTCCGTTTTTATTTTCAACCAGTCGCGTGAACGCGCATCGGGTTTGTAAATACTATCGGCTTTTTTGGCAATGATCCCCTCCAGATCCATTTTATCAGCCAGCGAAAAAAACTCGGTTGCTGATGTCTCAAAGGCCTCGCTTACGCGGATGTTTCCTTGAGAAGGGATTATATTCTTCAAAATCTCTTTGCGCTCAGCCAGCGGAACATTTTTCAAATCGTAACCCTCGAGCCAGAGAACGTCAAACAGGTAATACACCAACTCACCATCGGCTTCACTGCGCCATTCCTGAAGTGCGTTGAAATCTGGCTTTCCCTTGTCATTAACAACAATGATCTCACCATCGACCACAGCCTTGATTTTCCAGTCCTTCAGCTCTTGATATACCGGGTAAAACTTCTTGTTGAAGTCTTTATTATTTCGAGATCGCAATTCGACTTCACCAGCGTTCACGTAAGCGATGGCGCGAAAACCATCCCACTTCACTTCATACAGCCATCCTTTTGCGTCCGATGGCTTGTCAACCAACGTTGCCAGCATCGGTTTTATGTCGGATGGAATTTTCGATTTCTTTTTAGCCTTGACTGTTGCAAGAATTGATTCGCTATCAACTTTATTCGTCTTATCCGAGGTTTTCGTTTTCGGAGTCATTGTCTTCCGCGCTGTGGATTTAGTTGTGGCTTTAACTTTCTTTGCTGCTGCCCTGTTACTCTTCCATGTTTTAGCTTCTGAATCCGAGGCAAGATCGTCAATTGTTTTGCCTGAGATTACGGACGTATCTTGTTCAGTAACATCCTCATCCGAGGCAAACTCATCGCGATGTTTGATAAGAAGCCATGAATTCTCTTCGCGGCCTTTCATCTTTACGATGGCAAATTCGCCTTTTAGCTTTTCTCCGTTCAGGCGAAACTTCAGCGATCCCTTCTTATAATCTCGTGTAAGAATCTTTTCGCGTTCAGCTTTTGTTGAAGCCTCCTCCAATGGTTCATAGGTACCGCGATCCCAAATGATGACAGAACCAGCACCATAATTTCCTTCCGGGATATTCCCTTCAAAATCTTTGTAGTCGAACGGATGATCTTCCACATGCATGGCCAAACGTTTGTCGGCCGGGTTGAGTGAAGGACCTTTCGGTACAGCCCAACTTAGCAATACACCTCCGAGTTCCAGCCGGAAGTCGTAATGCAGCCGTGATGCGGCATGCTTCTGAATTACAAAAATCAAATCGTTCTTATTGCTCTTGCCGCCTGTCGGTTCAGGTGTCTGCTGAAAAGAGCGTTTACGCTTATATTCTGTCAGTGCCATAGCGTGGTGGGTTAAAAGAAAGTGCCAGTGAATAAATTTTAAATTTGAAATTTCACATTTTAAGTTTAAAGGCAGGCCGGCAGCCGTAGCAAGTTTTGACGATGCTGATGCCTACACACCGGCAGGTCTTGGCATGAGTTTGTTACTACACCTGCTTAAATAGCTTTTATGAAATCCCCCAAGGTGTCGATCTCGCTTGTGACTGCAGGACTGGTAATTTTCCTTTACTTATGCAATTCTCATTTGAACGTGCCTACGTTTTTCCTGGTCGGCTTCCTCATTTTGCTGCAAACTGGATTTCTGTGGATGGTTTACACGATTTTGAAGTTTGGAAAGCCTTCCAATCATACGTTTGATCAGAAAATGTACGAGGACAAATAGTAATCAGGCACATTTTCACGTTCGCCCCGAATTCGACACAAATTTGTATTTTTGTGCCATGGACAAATGGCTCAATCTAATCGAGGAAACGAAAACACATTTCAGTGAAGGAGCTCGTTCTGTCCGCGCATATACGAACGATAAAGTATATGTGATCACAAAAGCCAATCAAGATGAATTTTGGGTGGCGCTTGAAGAGCCTGGCTTCCCGAAAACTAAAACCACATCACTGGACACGTACTTTAAAGAGGTCTTTGGTATCGAGGCTAAATACTAATTTATTTCACCGGAAAGAAACGAAGGCGCAAGGGTACGCGAACGTTTTTGAGTCTGGTGATTTCCCACCTTATTACCTTAATAGCTGACGATGAATTCGTGACAAAAGGACCTTATTACCTTATTTGACAGTAGGTAGAACGTTCAGCTTCTACTAAGCTTTGCAACGTGATAGAACTACGCCTCCCAATAATAATGTAATAAGGTTTGGATCAACGGATATGATGATTTGCTACTAAGGTGATAAGGGTTTTGTGCTCAAGAACAATGACGTGGTCCTTCCTACATCCTGAACCACTGCGCAACTAGATGTATATCGAAGCTCCTATCCTAAACCGGGATGCGAAAAAAACGGGGATGATGGTTGCATTGCATTGATTAGTATATTGTCCCTTTGAAACTTGGCACCCTCCACTATTCCATTGGACAACCATTATGAAATCTGCTACCGTAAATGAACTGCGAAAGGAACTGAAAGACTCAGATCCTGATGTGGTCCGTGAGCTTTGCCTCAGGCTTATCAAATACAAGAAAGAAAATAAAGAACTTGCCACCTATGCTCTATTTGAGGCACACGATGAGAACGCGTATGTTAAAAGCGTAACCAATGAAATTGAAGAGTTATTCAAAGACATTCCGCGGGGTGGCAATGCTTACTACATCAAGAAAACATTACGGAAGATTCTCCGTTTTGCAAACCGCCAGGTGAAGTACTCAGGAAATAAGATCAGCGAACTCGAGATCAGGATTTTTTTCTGCGAACAAATGAATGAAGCGCGAACACCGAAAAATCCAGGAACCGTGATCGGGAACATTTACGATCAGCAGCTAAAAAAGATCACTACGATTTTTGACTCGATTGAAGAAGACCTACAGGCCGATTACACGACCCAGGTGGAGCGGCTTCTTCGCTAACATGACTACGATCTTCTTGCTATTGACTTGACAAACGAAACAATAATAAATAGAATCACGACCAGCACAAAAAGAAACTTGATGGTGGCTGGAAGCGTGAAAAGGAAGTGAAGTTCCGTATTGCCAATAAGAAATTGATACATGAACAGGTTCTCAACGGCATCAAGAAACCCCGCTCCCAGCGCAAACGCTAGCATAATTTGGGAGATGTCATTCACTTCCGTGGAATATGCGTTCCGCGGATCGAGAAGCAAAATGGACACTACAAAAAATAACGGATAGGCTACCAGAAACAGATAATCGAGCAGAATATTTTCTTTCGCTTTTTCAATGACAAGGGTCGATGGGTCTGCATTCGGTTGTGCCTTAAAACTAATCACGGCTCCATTGCAGTACGCCCTCTTCCATTCTTCAACAATGCCGTTGGCGTGTTGCTTGTCCCAGGCGAGCTCCAGCGAAATAATTCCGTTGGGCGCTTCTTTGGTTTTAAGACACCTGCCGGAATCAATCATCTTCACCGCTGCAACAATAGTAAAAAGCGCAGCAAAGGCTAATGAAAGCGCTGGATTATTTCTAACGACCTGTAGTAACGCTTTTAACATCTGCTACTTTTTTAACATCGGAAATAGCCTCCGGATATCTGCTTCGGAAGGTTGTGTTCCGTATTCGCAAATTTCAAATGCTTCAGCATGTTGAACTTTCGATCCAGTGTCCGCTCCGTACCATTTCGCTAGCGAAGCCCTGACCTCCGGAGTGAGCTTTACCGTTCGATTCGTTGCAAGCCACTTCTTTCGTTCGATTTTGTCAGCAGGCACTTTATCGAGGTAGCCACCGATCCACGGAAGCCACTCATAGAACTGCGACTCATGCGCATCCATTGCGTGGATCTTTTGATCGAAGACGGAAGTAATGTCAATCGCTACATCTGGACGAAAGTGGTTAGGGCGCTGAAAGAAATCCTGGAAGTACAGAAAAACAGGATTCTTTTTTAACGGTGGTGTATCAGGCGCAACATTCGGCACCGCGACCATGTAGGCCGCATCCTGAACGAGCACTCCCGTGTATCGATGATCGGGATGGTAGTCATTGGGGCGTGGCGCAATCACGATATCAGCATTCCATTCCCGGATTTTGCGTATAATCTGCAGACGCACTTCAAGGGTTGGCAATAGTTCCCCATCATGGTTATCCAGTACATCATACGTCACCCCAAACCGTTTGCCCGCTTCTTTGGCTTCCGCCATTCTCCGTTTAGCAAGAGCTCCGCCACCGGTTGTTTGGTGGCCCGCGTCTCCATTAGTAACTGAGACAAACTTGACAGCGTACCCCATCTTTGAAAAAAGAATTGCCGTGCCTCCGCCATCCTGATCGCAGTCGTCTGGATGTGCTCCGATCATGATAACGCGAATCGGTTCGGATTGGGCGAATGCCGCGAAATTTATGCTTGATAAAAAGACAAGTGCTGTAGCGAAATAGAATCGTTTCAGTTTCATAATGAGGATTGTAACTAAATATAAGAATTGTTGATCGGTCGAACAAAACCGCTACCCACGTAAGAAAGCGGACAAAATCCGTCATTTAGTTCTGGCTGATACAATGAAGTTAAATTCTCACCACTCGAATGTTCAGCGTTCTTCTCTAATTTGCGTGTGTGAATGGTATACGGTAACGAAGTATTGATCGAGTTTGAAGATCGCATGAATCGCTCGACATCGTATGTTTTTTCCGAAAGCTCATCAGCGCACGGCTTCGTCTTGAGTGTATCTTTGAGTATAAGTTTACAGGTTTTATTTACTCCTTTCCACCCATGAAGAATTTGACTGTTTTTGGACTCGCCTTACTTTTGGTCGGAGTCATGATCTTTGCCGGAGTTGATGGAATTCTCCGTGGCCACGCTACGGGACCATTTTTTCTTTTTCTCGCTGCTTGTACTGCA
>DASWTM010000232.1:0-5286 GCA_036402115.1 Chryseosolibacter sp. | reverse complement strand
TATGTGTCTGCGAAACCAGGCACCGGACCGAAATACAGCTTTGAATCGAAATATGGCAATGTCTATTTGAGGAAAGCGCAACAGTAAACTCAGTACTCATAATATATAATAGAGAGGCTCGCGGAAACGTGGGCCTTTTTGTTTTGGTAGGCTGCTAACGATTGTGTTCTCCCTTTGAAAAAAAATTGATGATTTCATCCTAAATATTTGCACAGTAATAATCAATACTTACATTTGTCTATAGATTTAGTAGAGAATCAATTGTCCACCCGGTTGATTTTATAAAGAAGGAGGGAGAGAATAGGCTCTGAGAACTCCTAGCAACCTGTTTCCACCAACAAGGTGCTAATACCTACCAATAAATTTTGGGACTATAAAATTTTAGAAAATGAGCACAAAAACATTGTCCGTGCTACGCGCACGAGTTACGCAGCTTGATTTCACAAAAATCATAATCAAGTACTGCTGTTGTTGATCCTATCAAGCTTGGGTTAAGCTGATCAAATGGCTTTCGGGTGCATCGGGTCCTCGATCTGGTGGAATTTCGAGTGCATGGTGCATCCCGTGGCCGCCTATTCAATTCATCATTTCATTTTACAAAACGCAATTATTGCAATGAAGTCTTTCATTTCATTTATACTACTCTATTTCATCTTATTAACGGTAGTCGCTGTCACTACCCATCGGGAAGCAACTCCGAAAAAGGATGTGCACATCGCAAAGCGCAACTCAATTTCACTCGCACAATAAAAATCAGTTTAAATAGATACAACTATGAAACAATATTTACTAACACTGATTTTGTTCACCGCGGCCGTGACTGCTTTTGCTCAGCAGAGTGTTAACGGTGTCATTCGCGATGATGTTGGGAATCCTGTTCCCGGTGCGACCGTAGGTGTGAAAGGCACCAACAACTTTACTATTACGGATGCTAACGGGGCGTACACGCTTAGTGCCTCTCAAAAACTACCGTTTACACTCACAGTTTCCTTTCTCGGATTTAAATCTCAAGAGGTTCAGGTTTTTGAAGTTGATGCCGAGCCACTTGAAATTTCTTTGCAGCAGGATAATGTGCTGAAAGAAGTGGTTGTTGTTGGTTATGGGGTTCAGGAAAAAGAACGTTGTTGGCTCGATTGCTAAATTTGATCCGATTGAGACGAAGGCCATTCCGACCGGTAGCTTTGATGCGCAGTTACAAGGAAAAATTTCTGGAGTACAGATATCAAGTAATACAGGCGTACCAGGCGAAGTCACGAACGTGAGAATTCGTGGTGTGACCTCAATCAATGCGGACGTTGATCCTCTCTACATTGTCGATGGCGTTTTCATCAATTCAAACAGTTTGCAAACCATCGGTACGGGTGGAAAAGCAACTTCTCCGATTGCCGATATCAACCCATCTGATATTGAAAGCATTGAAGTTCTGAAAGATGCGGCAGCTACTGCGTTGTATGGTTCAAGAGGGGCGAACGGTGTTATTATCATCACAACGAAGCGAGGTGACTTTGAGCAAAAGCCAACCGTCACGTTTAATGTAACACAAGGGTGGAGCAAGGCCGCGGAACTCTGGGATCTCACCACCGGTCCTGAACACGCTCAACTTGTCAATGAATGGTGGGTGAACACCGGCATCGATAATCCCGCGCTGAACCGAACCTTCGAGAACAGACCTTTTCGTCCTGCGGGCGAGGTGATCAACGGACAGCCTGGACGCGGGCTGCCGGAAGAACAAAGTACGTATGACAGACTCTCGGAAATATTCCAAACCGCTCGTCTGCAGAGCTACGATGTTTCATTGTCGGGGGGAACGGCATCCACAAAATATTACATCGCAGGCGGATACAACTCGCAAGAGTCGATCTTAAAGCCCATAACCTTTGACCGTGCGAGCTTCAAGCTGAACCTCGACCAGAAGATTAACGAAAAAATCCTGTTAAGTACGAGTAACACCTTTACCCGGAGTTATCGCAATCAAGGTCGTGCAGGTGATGGACCCGCGGGCGGATTGCTACAGGCCGCACTGCACACGCCAACGTATCTTTCACCATACAACGAACAAGGAATTCTTGTTGGCCGTGCCGGATTCGACAATGTGACGCTACTGCTTGAAAACTATGACGTGAACTCTACCAGCCTGCGCTACATCGGAAATATTTTCGCTGAAGCGGAATTGCTTCCGAATCTGACGTTTAAAACAAGCTGGAGCGTTGACTACAATAACTACAACGAATCGGAGTACTGGAATACATTTTTGATTTCGGGAAGCCCCTCAGGTCTCGCATCATCCAGTCTTACACAGAATACGGTTCTGCTGAATGAACAGACACTCCACTACAAAAAGGAGTTTGGTAAGCGTCACACCGTTGGCATATTGCTCGGGAATACATTGCAGAGTGACGTCACCACACGCACCGCAGCGCAGGGAACCGGGTTTGCAAACAACTCTATTAAATTGATCTCGCAGGCGACTACGCAGAGCGCATCTCAAAGTTGGACGAAGAGTACACTTGCATCATTCTTCTCACGCATTGATTACAACTTCGATGATAAATATCTTTTGGATGTAAGCATCCGCGGAGACGGATCGTCACGCTTCGGTACAAAAAACAAGTGGGGATATTTTCCTTCCATCGGTGCCGGATGGAGAATCAAGGAAGAGCGTTTTCTCGAAGATGTGTCTGCCATCAGCGATCTTAAGGTGACTGCAAGCTATGGCATCACCGGCAATCAAAGCATCGGTGACTTTCCTTGGCAAGGAACATGGAATGCATCGAGTCCTTACCAGGGTTCAGCAGGCATTGCACCTGCACAACTCGCCAATAATGATCTGAAATGGGAAGAGACAAGACAATTTAATTTTGGATTAAACGCTTCTTTCGTAGACAACCGGATCGGAATCGAAGTCAATTACTACGACAAGTATACTTATGACGGGTTGTTCAGAAAGGCAATCCCATCGACAACAGGTTTTACAAGTGTATTCTCAAACGAGATCGAGATCAGCAACAAGGGATTTGAGTTTGCGCTTGTAACGGAAAACGTCAAACGAAGTGCATTTACCTGGACAACGAATATCAACGTCTCGCAGAACAAGAACAAAATCGAGAAGCTGCAGGCGCCTCTTCGTTTTGGCAGCCGTGATCTGATCCTTCAGCAAGAGGGACGTCCATTGTATTCGTTCTGGGTGTATGAACAACTCTATGTCGATCTGCAGACCGGCAATGTTGTGTACGAGGATGTGGATGGCGTTCCTGGTATAACCGTGGCTGACCGTCAAATTCTTGGGAGTGTGTGGCCAAAATTCTTCGGTGGTGTTACGAATAATTTTACGTACGAAAATTTTGATCTCAACGTCTTCTTCGCATTCCAGTACGGAAACAAGATTTACAATCACAACAAGTTCTTCGGTGAAGGTGGTGGGGCGCGTGATGCTGCTCGCGTCATTTTCGCCAGTAACAATCCACGTTGGCAGCAGCCTGGTGATGTCACGGATGTTCCAAGACCGGATGGTATCAACGTTAACAACTATCGCGATGGTGGAAGCCGCTGGTTGGAGGATGGTTCGTTCCTGAGATTACGCTCCGTCACGCTTGGCTATACGTTTCCTCAATCGGCTGCATCGCGAATTGGATTGCAAAGCCTGCGTGTGTATGCCGTAGGGTCAAATCTTCTTCTCTTCACTAAGTACACGGGTCTTGACCCTGAGTCGAGTGCGAGCAGTAGCCAGAATGAGCCGGGCATCGACCTCGGTACTCCGCCCCAGCCACGCGGGTTCCAACTCGGACTTGAAGTAAAACTGTAGTTCAACAATTCAACACTATCATGAAAACGATCACTTCATTATATAAAACCATTTTTGTCAGCTCAGCGATTTTGTTTGCAGGATGCGATGGATTTCTTGAGGTGCAGCCTCAGTCTTCAATTCCTGACGCACAACCGGTATTTGACAAGACATCTGCCGAGCAAGCCATTCGCGGTGTGTATAGCTCTCTTTATTATGGCGTCACGTTCGAGTCTATCGGCTATCTCTCTGGGGATAACATCGTGTGGACTGGTTCGCAGTCGCAAGTGCAAGAATTTATCAACCATCAGGTGAATGCTGACAACTCCACCATCAACGGAGCATGGACCGGAATTTATCAGACAATCAACCGGGCCAACAATGTGATCGCCTCGGTTCCGCAAGTAAATGACCCGCAGTTAACAGAAGCGCTTCGGAATTCAATCATCGGTGAAGCACATTTTATTCGTGCTCTCGCGTATTTTGATCTCGCAAGAACCTGGGGTGGAGTGCCAATCATTCTTCAGCCGACAAAAGATGCATCAGATAATTCGGGAATTCCGAGAAGTTCAACGGAACAGGTATACGCACAAGTGCTGGCTGATCTTGAAACCGCAGAACCATTGTTATCAGAAATCACAGATCGTCATCGTGCAACGAGAAAGACAGTGTGGTCGCTCAAGTCGAGATACTATTTGTATCAAAAGGATTATTCGAAAGCGGAAGAGTTTGCTACCAAACTAATTGCGGATGGGACTAATTATTCGTTGCTGAAACCTTTTAATACCTTTTTTCAGCCTGCCACCGCAAGAGCTACACGCGAATCTGTGTTTGAGATCTTTTATAACGGAACAACCGAAATAAACACACATCGCAACCAGTGGCAGCCTCAGACGAACGGTGGAACGCGCCAATGGGCTCCGAATGATGCCATTGTCGCATTGCTCAACAATCCACAGATCGGAGGGACCCGTAGTGTGCTTGTGGCAAAAGACAATCAGAATCGCTGGTATGGCAACCTGTATTATCGCAATCCTGGATCAGATCCGGCCTACGTAATTCGTATCGCGGAACTCTACCTCATCCGGGCGGAAGCACGTGCACAACAAGATAAGCTTTCGCTTGCGCTTGCAGATTTAAATGCGGTTCGTGATCGTGCCGGACTTGCAGCAAGCACTGCGGTGACGAAGGAGGAAATTCTTTTGGCGATTGAAAACGAACGCAGGGTGGAATTCGCCTTTGAGCCTCACCGCTGGTATGATTTGGTACGAACCGAGCGAGCGGATGACGTCCTGAATGTCACCGACCCAAGGAGATATGTTTTGCCAATTCCCGCAACACAGCGGTTGATCGATCCTGCTCTTGAACAAAATCCCGGTTACTAATACGCAATACTATGACCGTAATTGATACGCCTGTGGTGAAGCCCGAGAAAGTACTTGGCACGCCACGTAAGAATGAGCCTGCTACAGAACTGCAGGAATCCGGTTGGAATCGGTACGAAA
>DASWTM010000231.1:0-12692 GCA_036402115.1 Chryseosolibacter sp. | reverse complement strand
GCGTCCAGTGCTTCCTGGAACCGATCTCTGAAATCTTTCGTCAGCTCGAACTCAACTACGGGTTCCTCCACGACTTTCCTCGATTAATCTGGTCAGTGAAATAAAATCATCTACCGAAAGTTGCTCGGCTCGTTTATCCATTACAGGAAGGGCTGCAACATCGGCTGCCAAATTTAGATTTTTTAATGCGTTGCGCAAGGTCTTGCGTCTGGTATTGAACCCTTGCTTGACTACCTGAACGAATAGCGTTTCATCAACACCAAGCTTCGTCCGCTGGTTGCGCTTTAGCCGAATGACAGCCGACATAACTTTGGGTGGTGGCGTAAACGCACCTGGCGCAACCTTGAAGAGATACTCAATATCATAGTAGGCTTGCAACAAGACGCTCAAAATTCCATAAGTTTTTGTTCCATGCTCTTCAGCAATGCGATCGGCAACTTCCTTTTGCAGCATGCAAACTACCTGCGTGACACGGTCGCGATGTTCAAGCACTTTGAAGAATATCTGAGAAGAAATGTTGTATGGAAAATTGCCGATGATAGCGAACGGACCCGGGAAGATTTTTTCAAGATTGAGTTGTAGGAAATCACCTTCCAGTATTCGGCCATCCAACGCTTTGAAATTTGTTTTCAGATAAGCAACGGAATCACGATCGATCTCGACAACCTTGAGGTCAACGTCTTTTATTTCGACCAGGTACTTGGTCAGAACGCCCATGCCCGGACCGATCTCAAGTACCTGCGTGCTGTTATCGTTAAGAAGTAGTCCTGCTACAATCTTCTGGGCAGCAGCCTGATCGTGGAGAAAGTGCTGACCCAGCGATTTCTTTGGTCTGACCCTATCTGCCCTTCCTCCTTTATCACGTCTGTAATTCATTTCGGTTTGAATTTCCGACCGTAATTCCGCGAATCCAAAAAATCCTTATATTTTTCGTTAATTCGCAGCAACCAAGTTATAAATGACGCATACTAAACCACGTATTGGTATCACACTCGGAGACCCAAATGGTATCGGCCCTGAGGTAGTTATCAAGGCGCTTTCCGATAATCGCATCCTTAGCCTTTTCACTCCTGTTGTGTATGGCTCAGCCAAAGCTGTTTCACACTACAAGAAGCTATTAAACATTGAGGAACTCAACTATACGCAGGTGCGCACCAAAGGACAACTAGCACACAAGGCGATCAATGTGGTAAACTGCTGGGAAGAAAGTCTTGAAATAAATCCGGGGAAGGCAACACCCGAAGCAGGGAAGGCAGCTTTCGTGGCACTCAAGTCCGCGTGTGAGGATTTGAAAGAGGGTCATCTTGACGCACTCGTCACAGCTCCAATCGATAAGAAGACGATTCACAGTGAAGAGTTTCCTTTCAAGGGACATACAGAATACCTCACGCAATTCTTCGGCAGTCAGGACAGCCTCATGTTCATGGTGAGCGATAAGCTCAAGATCGGCCTGGTGACGGAACACGTTCCTGTAAGTCAGGTTTCGTCCTTATTGACTAAAGAACGTATTGAAGCCAAGATCGCATTGATGGAAAACTCTCTGAAGAAGGATTTCGGTGTTGTTAAGCCGAAGATTGCCGTGCTCGGCCTTAACCCTCATGCGGGTGACAATGGGCTCATCGGCCAGGAGGACGAGCTGGTAGTCAAGACCGTTGTGAATGAAAGTCGAAATAAGGGCAGACTCGTATTTGGCCCCTTTCCTGCGGATGGATTCTTTGGTACGGCAGCCTATCTGAAATATGATGGTGTACTCGCTATGTATCATGATCAGGGCTTGATTCCGTTCAAATCCATTGCGTTCGAAGACGGAATTAACTTTACAGCTGGCTTGTCGGTGGTGCGAACTTCCCCAGATCACGGGACTGCGTTCGCTATCGCTGGGAAAAATCAGGCCAGCGAAAATTCTTTACGCGAAGCCATATACAGGGCCGGGGATATCTTTAGGCATCGAACCGAACCATCCAAAGAAAAATAACCTTTATTGTGTAGCGCATTCTACCGTTTAACTGCCGTATGCTACAGACAAAGTTTTATTCTTTAAATTTGGCTTTAAGTAATCGTTGAAATGGATATCGTCACTAAGAAGCAACTGAATATTTTGATCCAACTGGCGGAAGCCGACAAACATTTTGCAAAAGCTGAACGGGAGATGATATTCAGAATAGCCAAGGAAAGGAATTTTCCTGAAGAATCTGTCAATGATCTTATCCGTAACCCAGAGCCAATCGATACGCTGGGCGCCCTTTCGCACGAACAGAAGTTTGACTACCTGCTCTCCACCATCGAACTTGTTTTTGCAGACCACAACGTCTTTGAAAGCGAGATCATCTTTTGCAAGAACATTGCGATCAAGCTAGGATTTAAGAAAGGTGTTGTGGACTATGTCATTGAAAACTATGGCAAGAAAACCCGCGATGAATTCAAGCAGCATTTGCTAAAAGAGTTTATCGTATAAGTACGTCAGCCACCAAGACTCCAAGACTCCAAGGGACCATGAAGAGCCTGGCGATAATTTCTTGGTGTTCCTTGGTGACTTGCAGTCTTGGTGGCTACAAACTAACGCTGCATGCCCAGAATCCCCGCTTTTTGACGCTCAAATCCCATTTTTTCAATTCTTTTGGGCTTTCCGTCCAATTTTTCTAAATTTGCCGACTTATTTTAAAAAGCCTGGTGTTGAGTTGGAATGAAGGATTTTAAGATCAATATCATTGGCCTGAGCAATAAACAGCATCAGTTTGACTTCAAAATTGGTGATGAATTCTTCAGGCATTATGGAGACGGATTAGTTTCCGAGGGCGATTTGGAGGCAGTGGTTTCGCTCGACAAGCGAGAGACCATGATCGAAGCCAGGTTTGAGATAAAAGGCAAGGTGAAACTGATCTGCGACCGCAGTCTGGATCCGTTTCAGCATCCGATGAAGATCGACAAGCGGGTGATCTTCAAATACGGGGATGCAAACGAAGAGCTGAGTGACGAAATCATTATGATTCACCGCGACTCAGATCACCTTGAACTCGGACAATATATATACGAGTTCATCAACCTTGCGATACCGATGAAAAAGCTTCACCCGCGATACGAAGGTGAGCTTGATCTCGATGATTCAGAAGGAAAGATCATCTACAGCTCGGGAACGGCTCCGGGTGACGAAGGTGAAGAAGACATTGACCCACGATGGGAACAATTGAAAAAATTAAAATAAACTGTTGTTGATATGCCAAATCCGAAACGAAAAACCTCGAAAACCCGAAGGGATAAGAGAAGAACACACTATAAAGCATTTGCTAAAGAACTAGCAGTAGATGCTACGACAGGTGAGCACCACCTGCCACACCGTGCATACTGGCACGAAGGAAAACTTTACTTCAAGGGTAAAGTGGTGATGGAAAAAGAAGTGCTCGCATAATGCAGTACAATCACACATCGGCTAAACACGTGTGTTCTGCTAATACCTGCATTGGGAACAAACCAACTGCAGTATAATTAGTTGAGATATAAAAATTTGCTCGGGTGAATCCGGGCATTTTTCATTTATATGATCCGCAAAAACGAAGCGGCCGGATCAACATTAGGAACGATTACACTATGAAAAAAATAAGAGCTGCCATTACGGGTGTTGGAGGTTACGTACCCGATTACGTGCTCACCAACAAAGAACTCGAAACAATGGTAGAGACGACTGATGAATGGATCACCACCCGCACCGGTATTAAAGAGAGGCGGATTCTTAAGGGTGACAATCAGGGCGTATCAGTATTGGGTATTAACGCGGTAAAAGATCTGCTCGCGAAAACGAAAGTCGATCCAAAAGAAATCGACCTCATCATTTTTGCCACCGTGACAGCAGATATGACTTTCCCGGCCACAGCCAACATTGTTGCTACGGCCGTGGGCGCAACGAATGCATGGAGCTACGACATGGGTGCAGCCTGCTCAGGATTTCTTTTCGGATTAACAACAGGCGCAAGCTTCATCGAGTCGGGCATGTATAAAAAAGTAATCGTGATTGGCGGTGATAAAATGTCGGCCATTCTCGATTATACCGACCGCACAACGTGTATCATCTTTGGCGATGGCGCAGGCGCAGTTCTTCTCGAACCAACAACGGAAGATGTTGGTGTGATGGACTCCATTTTAAAAAGCGATGGCTCTGGCGAGGCGTATCTTCACATGAAAGCCGGTGGCAGCCGCAGACCAGCATCCGCTGAAACTGTGAACGCACGTCAGCACTACGTGTATCAGGAAGGATCAGCCGTTTTCAAATTTGCAGTAACGAACATGGCTGACGTATCGGCACAAATTGCCGAGCGCAACAACCTTACGCCACAAACAATCTCATGGCTTGCACCCCATCAGGCAAACAAAAGAATTATCGATGCTACCGCAAGCCGCGTTGGCATTGGAGAAGATAAGGTGATGATGAACATCGAGCGTTACGGCAACACAACAGCCGGAACCATTCCGCTTCTTCTTTGGGATTATGAAAAGAAACTCAAGAAAGGTGACAACATCATTATGGCCGCATTTGGTGGTGGCTTCACTTGGGGAGCGGTGTATGTGAAGTGGGCGTATAATAGTAACTAGTCAATAGTCACTAGTAACTGGTCATTAGGAATTAGGATTCAAGACGTGAATAATTTTCCTTCGAAGAAGATTTGTGTGATTGCCACAATCTGATCGAAGGCACTCCCTTCTCCTAAAGGAGAAGGGTCGGGGATGAGGTGAATCTTGTATTTAGGATTTGTATTTGTAACTTAAAGTCGTTTTTAAATTTTTATGGCAACCGTATCGGATCTCAGTAAAGGAAATTACATGCGCTACAATGGTGAAGTTGTGCAGGTGGAAGAACTTTTGCACAGAACACCTGGAAACCTCCGCGCATTTTATCAGATCAAAATGAGGAACGTTCGCAATGGAAAAGTTGCAGAAAACCGTTTCCGTCCTGGCGATGAAGTTGAGATCCTTCGTGTAGAAACAAAAGAAATGCAGTACCTGTACTCCGATGGCGATAGCCTCGTGTGTATGGACAACGAGACCTTCGATCAGATTTATCTCGATAAAGCGTTGCTTGGTTTTTCAGCAGCCTATGTGAAAGAAGGGGTTACACTTTTGATTGCATTTGAAAACGGAACGAACCCGATCACTGCAGAAGCGCCCGCACACGTAGTCATGGAAATAACATACACAGAGCCAGGTCTTGCCGGTGATACTGCAACAAGAACATTGAAGCCAGCAACCTTGGAAAATGGCGCTGAAGTTCGTGTTCCATTATTTATCAACACTGGCGAGAAAGTTAAAATTGATACCCGCACGGGAGAATACATCGAACGTGTAAAATAATACTTATGAGCAAAGCACGTACGTCTAAACCAGCAGCTAAAAAGGAAACGTCCGCTAAATCATTTTCCGGATCTGCATCGTCAAACCAACCAGAAATGAAGACATCTGAAATCAGAGACCTTATCGATTTTATTTCCAAGACAGGCTTGAATGAAGTAAACATCGAAACACAACAATTGAAGCTTCACGTTAAGCGTGAACCAGACCAAAAAGTTTTCAAATCTACACCAGTTGTTGCACCGATGGCTGCACAAGTGTCTGCTCCCGTTCAACAACAAGCCGCACCACAAGCGCAGGCTGCACCACGAGCTGAGGCTCCAGCAGCAGCGTCTGCGTCAGGCAAGAAAACTGTTGACATCAAGTCGCCAATGATCGGAACGTTCTACCGCTCTTCCGGACCTGAAGCAGCTCCATTCGTTTCTGTCGGAGACAAAGTTTCAAAAGGCCAGACGGTATGTATCATCGAAGCGATGAAACTGTTCAACGAAATTGAATCGGAAGTTTCAGGTACAATTGTGAAGGTGATGGCTGAGAACTCTTCGCCAGTGGAATACGACCAGGTATTGTTCGTTGTGGAACCGGACTAAGTCGAATAACCAAGCTCGAATGATCAAATCACAAACAGCGTGTTTTGACATTGGAGTTTCGTGTAATTAATGAACTGAAAACAAACCCAATCGACCAACTTACTCCATTTGAGATTTGGTTTTTGGTAATTGGAATTTAATACCATCATGTTTAAGAAAATATTAATTGCCAACCGCGGTGAGATTGCGTTACGTATCATTCGTACGTGCCGCGAAATGGACATCAAAACAGTAGCAGTTTACTCTACAGCCGATCGTGAAAGCCTGCACGTGCGCTTCGCTGATGAAGCCGTGTGTATCGGTGATGCGCCAAGCAAAGATTCTTACCTTAACATTCCTCGTATCATTTCAGCAGCAGAAATCACCAATGCTGATGCGATCCATCCGGGGTATGGATTTCTGTCTGAGCGAGCTGAATTCTCTGCGATCTGTCATGAATACGGAATCAAGTTCATCGGGCCCACTCCTGCGATGATTCAAGCGATGGGTGACAAGTCCACTGCAAAGGATACCATGAAGAAAGCCGGTGTTCCGACCATTCCAGGATCTGATGGATTGCTCTCTTCTATCGAAGAAGGAATGAAGCTTGCAAAGAAGATCGGTTACCCGGTAATCGTGAAAGCCACTGCAGGTGGTGGAGGAAAAGGGATGCGTATCATCAGTGAAGAAGGCGAGTTCAAAAAAGCATGGGATGACGCGAAACGCGAAGCCGGTGCTGCTTTTGGAAATGATGGTCTTTACCTCGAGAAATTTGTTGAAGAGCCTCGTCACATCGAGATACAGGTTGTGGGCGATCAATACGGAAAAGTATGTCACCTTTCTGAACGCGATTGCTCGATCCAAAGAAGACACCAGAAGCTTGTCGAAGAAACTCCTTCTCCAATCATCAGCCAGGAGCTGCGCGAGAAAATGGGCGAAGCTGCGATCAAAGGCGCGATGGCCATCAACTACGAGGGAGCTGGTACAATCGAGTTCCTTGTTGACAAGCATGGCCAGTTCTACTTTATGGAAATGAACACGCGTATCCAGGTAGAGCACCCGATCACCGAAGAAGTTACTGACTACGATCTGATCAAAGAACAGATCAAAGTGGCGGCAGGTGTTCCCATCTCCGGAACAAACTACTTCCCAAATCTTTACGCGATGGAGTGTCGTATCAACGCAGAAGATCCTGCCAACGGTTTCCGTCCATCGCCTGGGAAAATTACAAACCTGCATATGCCGGGTGGCCATGGGGTTAGAATTGACAGCCATGTGTACGCAGGCTACACCATTCCTCCAAACTATGATTCAATGATCGCGAAGCTCATCGTGAGTGGTCAATCTCGTGAAGAAGTGATCACCCGCATGAAACGCGCGCTCCAGGAATTTGTGATCGAAGGGGTGAAGACAACAATCCCTTTCCACATTGCATTGATGGACAATCCAACATTCCGCTCAGGAAAGTTTACCACAAAGTTCCTCGAAACGTCATTTGATTTTTCAACGTTGACCAAATAGAGCAACGGTTACACAGATAACACAAGGCACTCCCAGGAGTGCCTTTTTTGTTGTTTGTGAATGTAAGTTCAAAGCAGTAGTTGATGCGTTGCAAACTGGATTTCGGGGAGATTCCGGATAAATCTATCCGCTCAAATGCCACTCATATAAACTAATAGCAGAGGATACTATTTTCTGACGGTTCGAGCGTCTTTTGAATATCTTTAAGATGGCGGCTGGCAATTATGGCCGCTATTTCAAACCTTAAATCTTACTACTTTGAAGAGACGAGATTTTGTGTCCCTTTCGGGATTGGCAATTGGCGGACTGGTCCTTCCACTGCCTGCATTCAGCAAGAGTATCCCTGTTGAATATCTCCTTGAATCGCCCATAGATGTTAAACAAAAGAAGGCGCTTGCCGATGCCGCGTTAAACACCGCTAAATCACTTGGCGCAACGTACACCGATGTTCGCATCGGCAGGTATCTGAATCAGTTTCTCACCACGCGTGAAAATAAAGTTCAGAACACCGTTAACACAGAATCGTTTGGTGTTGGTATTCGTGTCATCGCCAACGGTACGTGGGGATTCGCGGCCACCAATGAAGTCACAGCGGATGGAATCAAGAAAGCCACCGAAAGAGCCGTTGCTATCGCGAAGGCAAACTCGAAATTTCAAAAGGAGCCCGTGAAACTGGCGCCTGAAAAAGGCCATGGCGAAATCAGCTGGAAGACTCCAATTCAGAAAAATGCTTTTGAAGTTCCGGTATCGGAGAAAGTTGAACTTCTCCTGAATGCCAACAATGCAGCGATGCAAAATGGTGCCACGTTCGCCAACTCAAATCTCTTCATGGTGAACGAGCAAAAATATTTTGCATCAAGCGAAGGCTCATACATCGATCAAGACATTCACCGCATCTGGCCAACGTTCAACGTTACCGCAGTCGATAAGGCCGCAGGAAAATTCAAAGCCCGTCAGGCGATGAGCGCTCCTATGGGAATGGGTTATGAATACATGATTCCAAAAGAAGCTGACAAACTAAAAGGTCCGAATGGAATCATCCTCTATAGGAACAGTTATGACATTGTCGAAGATGCAAAAGCCGGAGCACAACAGGCTAAGGAAATGCTGTCTGCAAAGTCAGTCGAGCCTGGAAAATACGATCTCGTCCTCGAGCCCAATCACCTTGGATTGACTATTCACGAATCGGTAGGCCACCCGTTGGAACTCGATCGAGTTCTGGGTTACGAGGCAAACTATGCGGGAACAAGCTTCGCAACGCTCGATAAATGGAAGTCAGGCAACTTTAAATACGGTAGCCCTAACGTTACCATCTTTGCCGACAAGACTCAGGCAGGATCGCTTGGTGCGGTAGGGTATGATGATGAAGGTGTTGCATCCAAGCGCTGGGATCTGATCAAAGACGGGGTGCTGGTCAACTACCAGGCTATCCGCGACCAGGTTCACATCCTCGGGCAAAACGAATCACACGGATGCTGCTACGCCCAAAGCTGGAGTGACGTGCAGTTCCAACGCATGCCAAACGTATCGCTTGCTCCTGGCAAAGAAAAATACAGCATCGATCAGATGATCAAAGACGTTGAGAAAGGAATCTACATCGCAGGAAGGGGCTCTTACTCCATTGACCAGCAACGCTACAACTTCCAGTTTGGAGGAACCGTGTTCTATGAAATCAAAAACGGCCAGATTGCAGGCATGCTGAACGATGTCGCTTACCAATCCAACACACAGGAATTCTGGAACAGCTGCACGAAGATCTGTGACGAAAGCGATTACCGTTTGTTCGGATCTTTCTTCGATGGCAAAGGACAGCCCTCGCAGGTAAGTGCAGTTTCTCACGGTAGCAGCACAGCCCGTTTCAACGGCATCAACGTGATCAATACCGGCAGAACGATTTAAGCCAACTAACCCAATTATGAAATGTCCATCAACAAACATTAGATTAAGCGTGATAGTGACCCATGGACATTCCATGTGTTCCCTTAAAAATTAAAATAGATAAACACATGAAACGAAGGGACTTTATACAAATCGCAGGACTGGGAGCCGGAGCCATGATGCTTCCGATCTCGCCCTTTGCAAAAAACGTAGACCCCGCGCGACTGCTCGACCAGGCCATGGACGTGAAAAAGAAAAAGCAGCTGGCAGATGTCGCGCTGAACACAGCAAAATCCAATGGCGCCACCTATGCCGACATTCGGATAGGCCGGTACCTGAATCAATTCATTGTTACTCGCGAGAACAAAGTTCAGAACGTAGTGAACACCGAATCGTTTGGCTGTGGCATTCGCGTGATTGCCAACGGAACGTGGGGTTTCGCGTCAACGCATGATGTGACCACCGAAGGAATTGACAAGGCTACGAAAAAAGCCGTAGCTATTGCCAAAGCAAACTCGAAGGTTCAAAAGGAACCAGTTAAGCTCGTGCCCGTGCAGGGCTATGGCGATCAGACGTACAAAACTCCGATCGTAAAAAATGCATTCGAAGTTCCCATTGGCGAGAAGGCAGACTTGCTGCTAAAGGCAAACGCAAAAGCCATGGAAAAAGGTGCAAGCTTCATCAACAACATATTGTTCCTTGTCAACGAACAAAAATATTTTGCTTCAACGGAAGGTTCTTACATCGACCAGGATGTTCATCGCACATGGCCGTTCTTTACGGTTACTGTTGTTGACAAAGCCTCCGGTCAATTCAAACAGCGTGCATCGTTTAGTGCACCGGTTGGAATGGGCTATGAATACCTCGATGGAAATCCGAAAGATAAAATCCAGGCACCTGGCGACATTATTCTCTACAACAATTCCTATGATGTAGTGGAAGATGCAGCAATGGCCGCTGAACAGGCAAAGCAAATTATCGCGGCAAAATCAGTTGAGCCCGGAAAATATGACCTGGTGCTTGAGCCGTCTCACCTGTGGTTAACGATTCACGAGTCGGTAGGTCACCCACTCGAACTTGACCGCGTTCTCGGCTACGAAGCAAACTTTGCAGGAACGAGCTTCGCTACACTTGACAAGTGGAAATCGAAAAACTTTAACTACGGCAGCAAGCAGGTAACGCTTTTTGCGGATAAGACACAACCTGGATCACTTGGCGCAGTTGCTTATGATGACGAAGGCGTAAAAACGAAACGCTGGGATCTGGTAAAGGATGGTATCCTGGTCAACTACCAGGCTATCCGCGATCAGGCACACATCATCAATGAGAAAGAATCCCACGGATGCTGTTATGCCGATGATTGGGGAAGCGTGCAGTTCCAGCGTATGCCAAACGTATCGCTTGCTCCCGGAAAAGAGCAGCTTACTCCTCAGCAAATGATCTCAAACGTTGAGAAAGGCGTTTACATCGTAAAAGACGGATCATACTCCATCGATCAGCAACGTTACAACTTCCAGTTCGGTGGCGTGTTGTTCTACGAGATCAAGAATGGCAAGATCGCTGGCATGCTCAAAGACGTGGCATACCAATCAAACACGCAGGAATTCTGGAACTCGTGTGTGCAAGTGTGCGATGAGCGAGACTTCCGGTTGAACGGTTCGTTCTTTGATGGAAAAGGTCAGCCTTCACAATCAAGTGCGGTATCGCACGGATCGTCTACTGCGCGATTCAATGGAGTTAATGTAATCAACACTGCTAGAACAATATAAACTAAACTGTAACCAATT
The DNA here is from genome assembly GCA_036402115.1 of Chryseosolibacter sp. Lineage (GTDB taxonomy): Bacteria > Bacteroidota > Bacteroidia > Cytophagales > Cyclobacteriaceae > Chryseosolibacter. Next base: position 1,600 of record DASWTM010000231.1, on the reverse strand, counting down.
ATTCTATGGCTATATTTTCAAAAGAGGAAGCTAAGCGAATACTTGAGAAAGTAATCAGCTTCTCTAAAGCCGATGGCGTTGAAGCCAACCTGAATGGTTCCAATGGCGGGAACATCCGCTATGCGCGAAATACGGTTTCAACTTCCGGTGAAGACAGCAATGTAACACTTGCTGTTCAATCGAACTTCGGAAAAAAATCGGGAACGGCAACCATCAATGAATTCGATGATGCTTCACTCGAGAAAGTGGTGCGCAGAGCCGAAGAGCTCGCGAAGCTTTCACCCGAGAATCCTGAATTTATGGATTCACTGCCACAGCAAACGTATGGAGAATCTAAAACGTTCTCCGAGGCAACGGCTAAAATCACTCCCGAATATCGCGCACAAGCGGCCGCCAATAGTATTAACCCTGCTGCCGCGAAAGATGTGACCGCTGCTGGATTCCTTGACGACAGCCACAGCTTCGCGGCCATGATGAACAGCAAAGGTCTCTTCGCTTATAATCAAAGCACGAACGTAAATTTCACTGCAACCATGCGTACCAACGATGGTACTGGCTCGGGCTGGGTGACCCGCGACTTTAACGATGTGTCGAAACTTGACACAGCCGAGGCGTCTCGCGTGGCAATTGACAAAGCGATCATGTCGAAAGAAGCGAAGGCGATCGAGCCCGGAAAGTACACGGTGATCCTCGAGCCTGCTGCATCAGCAGAACTCCTGGGAAACATGTTCTTCAATATGGGCGCACGCCAGGCCGATGAAGGAAGAAGTTTCCTTTCGAAAAAAGGTGGTGGCACCAAGCTTGGAGAAAAACTGGTTGATGAACGTGTGAACATATACACTGATCCGTTCAACGCAGAAGTTCCGGCTTCGCCATGGACAGGTGATGGCCAGGCCAGAAAAAGAATGGAGATTCTCACGGCAGGCACGGTTAAAAACATGTTCTACGATCGCTATTGGGCATCGCAGAAAAATGTGGCACCCGTTCCGTTCCCGGGCAATATCATTATGGAAGGTGGATCCGCGTCCCTTGAAGATATGATCAAGGACACGAAAAAAGGAATCCTGGTGACACGTTTCTGGTATATTCGAAGCGTTGACCCGCAAACCTTGCTGTACACGGGTTTGACACGCGATGGAACCTTCTACATCGAGAACGGAAAGATCAAGCATCCAGTGAAAAACTTCCGGTTCAATGAAAGTCCGGTGATCATGTTAAATAACCTGGAAACGCTTGGAAAGCAGGTAAGAGTAGATGGAGATTTGATCCCGTATATGAAGATCAGAGACTTTACGTTTACTAGTCTTTCGGACGCTGTTTAAATGTTTATAGTTTGTAGTCTTTAGTTTGTTGTTTGTGCCAAATCGAACGCAACTAGAAACTATAAACCACAAACTACAAACTAATCCTCGGCTACGGCTGGGGATTTTTCATTTCGGATAAGCGGCAACGAATGCGGTAATTTTTCCTCCGTTTGAATAATTGGTCTACCATTTCTCATTAAGAAACTCCACATTGCATAATGGCTGACAACCGATTTTTCTTCACACGCCTTCAGTACGAATCCGGTGACTGGGATGTCGATCAGCGCATGCCCTCG